>JAZNQM010000137.1:0-2583 GCA_045590175.1 Acutalibacteraceae bacterium
TTTATGGTTGCATATAAAACGATAGGTTCTTCGTAAGGCTTAGCCTATCTACCCCTCTGGCTTGCCTTACGGCAACCCACCCCCCCCCCCAAGGGGCGACGAGAATTGGTTCCTGCTTAAGATAACTCAATGGGCGTCGAGAATTGGTTCGTGCTAAAGGTGTTCCTAAAGGGGCGACGAGATAAGTTGATTTTCCCTAACTGTGGAATAACCTCTCAAGGAGATTGCTTTCTTTAGTGGGGAGGCGCCGCCGTGTAGACGATGACAAGCGGCGTTTACTGTTTAAAGTTACTTCACCCTGCGAAGCTTTGCTTTGGCGGCGGTGAGTCCTTCCGCCAGTCCGTCGATATCCTCTCTTGTTGTGTGGCGGCTCATACTTATTCTGAGGGCACTGTCGCCTCGGGCGGCGGGCAGACCCATCTCCCCCAGCACACCGCTTTGCATACCCTTGCTGCAGGCACTTCCGCTGGAAACGTATACCCCGCGGGCTTCAAGGAAATGGAGAAGAATTTCACTGCGGTAGCCCGTCACGGAAATATTGAGAATATAGGGCAGGGCATCCTCGGGGGAATTTATATACACACCGTCGATGGCGGTGAGCTTTTCTCTTGCGTAACGGTTGAGGTCGACAATATGGGGCAGGGTTTCCCGCGGATTTCCCAGCTCGTCCACCGCACCCTTAAGTGCCCAGATAAGGGGCACGGCCTCGGTGCCCGAACGGAAACCCTTTTCCTGCCCTCCGCCGAGCAGGTAAGAGGGGAGAGCAAGACCTTTTTTCTTATACAACACTCCCACACCCTTAGGGGCGTGTACCTTGTGACCGCTTATGGACAGCAGATCTACCCCCAGACGGTTCACATCCAGTGGCAGCTTGCCAAAGCCCTGCACCGCATCGCAATGGAAGAGGGCGGGGGAGTTCTTTTCTTTTATAATCTCCCGAACCTTGTCAACGGGCTGAATGGCACCCGTTTCGTTGTTCACCGCCATAAGACTCACAAGCATTGTCTTTTCATTGATGGCTTCGCGAAGGTGGTCAACACTGACCTTGCCTTCGGAATTCACAGGCAGGTAGATAACTTCAACACCCTGCTCCTGCAGTTTCTTCATCGGCTCCTTCACCGAGGGATGCTCCACAATCGAGGTGACCACCCGATTGCATCTTTTACGAAGCTTTTCAACCGCCCCGAATATGGCGGTATTGTTGGACTCGGTGCCGCAGCCTGTGAAAAAGATTTCGTCAGGTCGGGCGTTTATATAGTCTGCCACCCGCTCCCGCGCCTTAGACACCAGGGCTTCGGCATTCATTCCGCGGGTATAGAGTGCCGAGGGGTTGCCCCATTCCTCGCTCATTGCAAAAACCGCATTGTCTATCGCCGCCTTGCAGACGGGGGTGGTAGCACTGTTATCAAGATAGATTTCCATTTCCATTTTTCGGGTCTTCCTTATCTGTTTCTCATTGTCGCGAGGCGACGTTTTAGATGTTAGACGTTAGATATTAGATATTAGACGTTAGATGTTAGATGTTAGACGGTAGTTGTCGGTATTAATTCTCATTGTCGCCTCGTAGTCGCGTTTTGTAGTGTCTCGGTTTTGGCACACCTTGAGGTTATTCCCTCGCGTGCTCGCACGCGTATTATAGATATAACTATAGATAATACTCATACAGTTTACATTATATACTAAACGGCGGAAAATCTCAACAATAAAATGCAGCAAAATCGCAGGTTTTTTCGCCCTAATTAGTGAAAATTACCCAAAGAAAAGAAAATTTTAAAAAAACTATTGATTTTTTGCCGCATTAGTGGTAATATAATCGTACTGCAAATTTTTTGCGCAATTCTAAAGGGAGGTAAAAATATGCCTAACATTAAGTCTGCAAAGAAGCGTGTTCTTCTTGCTGAGGCTCGCAATGAGCGTAACAGAGCTGCCCGTTCTGAGCTCCGCACCACCATTAAGAAGGCTGATGCTGCTATCGCAAACGGCGCAGAGGATATGGGCGAGGTTGTAAAGGCTGCCGTTAAGAAGATTGATATGGCTGCTTCCAAGGGTCTTCTCCACAAGAACACCGCCGCCAACAAAAAATCCAAGCTCGTAGTTCGTATGAACAAGGCTGCAAAATAATTTTTGTTTTGTCGGCTATTAGTAAATAGTGAGGCATTGGTTGTTTTTCGAAAGGGAAACGACGGATGCCTTGTTTTGCTGTACATTTTCAACCAATCGTTATTGCGGCGATTGGTTTTTCTTTTTTGTGCAAGAGTACCGACCCAGCGGTGAACTTCGCGAAACAAAAGAGAAAGGGAGAGAAAAAACAGCCGTTGGTCTATCTTTTTGCTCCGCGGGAGGTTATCCCCCGTTAGGAGAAATCAACATAACCTGCACCCCTTGAGAGGTTGCCTATAACAGAAACCAATTCTCGTCGCCGCTTGAGTTATCTTAAGCAGGAACCATTCTTGGCTCCGATCTTCCGAGGGTGACTCCCCGCGGTGCGGGGAGATGTCGCGTGAGCGACAGAGGGGACGGCCGCCGTCAGCGGCTGTCGAGCGACAGCGAGACTGAGGGAGAGACATATAAGTAAAAACAAGT
>JAZNQM010000138.1:0-4430 GCA_045590175.1 Acutalibacteraceae bacterium
ATCCTTATCCGGTATTTCCATTCTTGCTACGAAATCGTAATATCCACTACGGGATACTCCGAAGAACCTGCACATTTCACTGATTGAATACTTGTCTTTATGACGATATATTACTCTGTATTTTACCGATGGCTTCACTTCCTTTCTGTGAGCGAGAGAAAATCCTGCATCAATTTAATCTCCATTTCCAACCTTTTGATATATCTGTCCTTGCTGGCCATTACATACCTCATCTGAGCAAGCTTATCTAATTTTAAAATTGACGGTGGTATTTCTCCTGCCTTTTTGCAAGGTCTGCCTTGCTTATGAATAGCTTGTCCTGCTTCTATTTTTCTCTTCTTTCTGTTTTGTCTTTTGAAAAAATCATGTGTTTGGTCATATGTCAATCCAAATCTTTCTCCTATTTCCCTAACGGTCACTCCTTCTTCTTTTAATTTCATCATTTCCTTTTCGTACTGCTTGATGTGTCTGTAACTTCTGGGCATAAAAATTCCTCCTATGGTAGTTATCTTAATTCTACCATAGGAGGGGGTGTTTTTTCTATGTCCGTTTTTTACGGACCTGTGCAACCCAAGCCGGGGGTCGATTTTTGTGCAATTAGGACAAACGCTCTTCCAGAGCCTTCAGCTCTTCTTTCAGCGTCTCGGGCACGCGGTCGCCCACCTGCTGGTAGAAAGCCTTGATGTTCTCCACATCCGAGAGCCAGGATTCCTTGTCGATGGAGAGCAGTTCTTTGAGAGTCTCCTCCGAGAGATCCAGGCCTTCCAGGTTCAGATCCTGGGCGAAGGGCACGTAGCCGATGGGGGTCTTTTCGGCCTCCACCTTGTCTTCGCAGCGGGAGAGGATCCACATCAGCACTCGCATATTGTCACCGAAGCCGGGCCAAATGAAGTTGCCCTCGTCGTCGGTGCGGAACCAGTTGACGTGGAAGATCTTGGGAGCGTTGGGGATCTTTTTGCCCATTTGGAGCCAGTGCTCAAAATAGTCACCCATGTCGTAGCCCACGAAGGGACGCATGGCCATGGGATCGCGGCGAACCACACCCACAGCACCGGCGGCGGCGGCAGTGGTCTCGGAAGCCATGATGGAGCCCACGAAGGTGCCGTGCTGCCAGTCGAAGGACTGATACACCAGGGGAGCGGTCTTGGCACGGCGGCCGCCGAAGACGATGGCCGAGATAGGCACGCCTTCGGGATTGTCAAATTCCTTGGAGATGCAGGGGCAGTTCTTGGCCAGAGCGGTGAAGCGGGAGTTGGGATGAGCGGCAGAGGTGTTCACCTTATCGGCCTTGTTGTACTGCGAGGGATGCCAGGGTTCGCCCTTCCAGTTGATGCAGTGCTCGGGGGGATTGTTGTCCAAGCCTTCCCACCACACGGTATCGTCGTCGGTGTTCAGACCCACGTTGGTGAAAATGGTGTCCCGGGTGGTGGTGTGCAGGGCATTGGGGTTGGATTTCTCGTTGGTGCCGGGGGCCACGCCGAAGAAACCGTTCTCGGGGTTGACCGCCCACAGACGACCGTCCTTACCCACACGGAGCCAGGCGATATCGTCGCCCACCGTCCACACCTTGTAGCCTTGCTTGGTGTAGTACTCGGGGGGGATGAGCATGGCCAGGTTGGTCTTGCCGCAAGCCGAGGGGAAAGCGGCGGCGATATACTTCACTTCGCCCTGGGGATTTTCCAGGCCCAAAATGAGCATATGCTCGGCCATCCAGCCTTCCTGGTGACCCAGGTAGGAGGCGATGCGAAGGGCAAAGCACTTTTTGCCCAAAAGCACGTTTCCGCCGTAGCCCGAGTTGACCGAGATAATAGTGTTATCTTCAGGGAACTGACAGATATATCTCTTTTCGGGATCGATGTCGCATTTTGCGTGGAAGCAGCGTACCCAATCCTCGCTGTCGCCAAGAACCTCAAGAACCTTGGTTCCGATACGGGTCATAATGTGCATATTGAGAACAACGTAGATAGAGTCGGTTACTTCAATACCAATCTTGGCAAGAGGAGAACCGATAGGTCCCATAGAGAAGGGAATGATATACATTGTTCTGCCCTTGTAGCTGCCACGAGCGATGTCGTAGAGCTTAGCATACATTTCTTTGGGGTCGCACCAGTTGTTGGTGGGGCCTGCATCTTCCTTATCTGTGGTGCAGATGAAGGTACGGTCCTCAACACGGGCAACGTCGTTGGGGTTGGTTCTGTGGTAGTAACAACCGGGAAGCTTTTCCTCGTTGAGCTTAATCATTTCGCCGGTGGAACAAGCCTCACGACGAAGCTCTTCTAACTGCTCCTCGTCGCCTGTTAACCAAACAACGTTATCGGGAGTTACAAGCTCCTTGATTTCATCCAACCATTTAAGTACGGATTTGTTCTGTGTCATAGTTATTTACTCCTTTTCCAAAAATTGCCTATTTTGGGTTTTTACAATATTATTATATATTTTTGCAAGACTTTTTTCAAGATAATTTTGCATTTTTGCGAAAAAATTAACAAAATTAATTAATTGTTCAATATTTCACTCTTTATTCTGTGCAGATTGGTGAAAACTATACAGGCAAAAACAGTGCGAGGGTGCCGAGGAAAGCCAGAAGCACCGAGAATATTTCCTTTTTTGAGGGTCGGTTTCGGTCGAAAAAGCAGATAATTGTGGAAACTATCATAACTCCGCCCGTTACCATCGGGTATTGTACCGAGGCATCCAGGTGCAGAAGTGCCACCACCAGCAAAAGGTCTGCCACACGATATACACTTCCCTCTGCCGCCGCAAGACCTACGGCTATGGGTCGGGGCTTTTCGCGGGATTTTTCACGGCTTCTGAAAACTGTCAGCAAAAGCAGAAGCGATACCGCAACGGCACACAATACGGTGAGTATTGCATAGCTGCCCGAATCGGTTTTGGGATAGGGTGCAGATGTGAAGATCTTGGTCAGCACTCCCGACATACCGTTGAAGAAAAAGATTCCGAGGTAGTATATAAATCCGCCGCTTTTTCGGTCACCCTTCACAGTAAGCATCAGTGCCACCGTCAGCACAGCCACGCAGATTACCTTTGCTATTGTTATGTCCTCTCCATAGAAAAGTATGCCCTGGAAAAAGGGCAGCAGCATCCCGCCCAGCATCGAATAAAGGGAATAAAGAGAGAGGTTTATCCTGCCCAGAGCCTTAAAGCTGCAAAGACTGAAGGCGAAAATATTGAGGGCAGTGAGCAGAGCCATAACAAGGGAGAACAATGTAAAGCCCAGTTTAAATTTGTTGATTACAAGCAGCACCACCAGTGCCGCCAAGGAGGAGGTTACGGTGTATTTAAGGGTGGCACGAATGCCGTCGCCGTCACCACTGACGTTTTTATAAACGTCTTTCAATTTAAAAGCTATTCCATACAAAACCACAGACACCATAACAAGCCCGTAGTACATTTGCCATCAGCTCCTTCGCTGGATTTCTCTGACAGAAAGTATACCACAATGTTTAATAATAAAGCAATATTTTTCTGATAGTAAAAAATATAAATTGTGTAATATTGGTTTACTTTTACCACAAAAAGTGGTATATTAGATTTTAGATGTTAGACGATAGAGCTTAGATTAAAAGGGTCTGTCCTCCACACCCTTGAGAGGTCTTCAGCAGAAACCAATTCTCGGCACCCCTTGAGTTATCTTAAGCAGGAACCATTTTCTCGTCGCCCCTTGAGAGGTTATTCCCCTGTTAGGGGAAATGTCGCGAAGCGACAAAGGGGTGTTGTTTCCGGGAGGAAAAGCTGGCAAAACCGTAGGTTTTCACTGAGGGGTAGATAGGCTAAGCCTTACGAAGCTTCTGTCTTTTTATATGCATCTATAAAGTTTCATCTCGTAACATTGGTTAATTGCGAGGCGGTAGTTTATCTACCCCTCAGCCTCGCATACGCTCGGCAGCTCCCCTCTCAAGGGGCGCCAAGACCGAGTAATTGCGAAATTGCGGCAAAGGTGCTGAGACCTAAGCCGTTGCGAACAACACATATAAAGCGATATGTGAGCATAGCTCACGCGATATATTTGCTGGGCAAATGCGATATGTGACTTTCGTCAGGCGATATATTGTCGCCTCGCGACAATAAGAATAAATACAAACAACTATCATCTAACGTCTAAAATCTAAAATCTAACATCTAAAGCGATATGTGAGCATAACTCACGCGATATATTTGCCGGGCAAATGCGATATGTGCCTTCGTCACGCGATATATTGTCGCCGAGGCGACAATGAGAACAAACACAAACAATTATCATCTAACGACTAAAATCTAATATCTAATATCTAAAGCGATATGTGAGCATAACTCACGCGATATATTTGCCGGGCAAATGCGATATGTGCCTTCGTCACGCGATATATTGTCGCCGAGGCGAGAATGAGAACAAACAACTATCATCTAACGTCTAAAATCTAACATCTAAA
>JAZNQM010000139.1:0-9733 GCA_045590175.1 Acutalibacteraceae bacterium
GGATATGATTATAGCCAACGGCAACGACCCGGAGGTTTGATACGATATAATCGAAGGAAGAGCTATTGGTACAAGATTCAGAGGGAAATAAATGAAAACAACGAAAGAAATTCTGCTTTGTGCAAAGGCGGTTAAGTATGATATTTTAAAGCTTACCACCGTCGAGAAAAACAAAGCTTTAAAGGTAATGGCTCAGTGCCTTCTCGATTCTGCCGACGAGATATTGTCGGCAAACAAGCGTGACGTAGAGGAGGCAAGGGGTAAAATAAGTGACGTAATGATTGACCGCCTTATGCTGAACCTACAAAGACTTGAGGGGATGGCAAAGGGTATTTTGGAAGTGGCAGAGCTTCCCGACCCGGTGGGCAGAATTATAAACGAAACTTCCCGTCCTAACGGACTGAGGATAAATAAAATCTCGGTACCCTTGGGTGTGGTGGCTATTATTTATGAAAGCCGCCCCAACGTAACCTCCGATGCGGCGGCACTTTCCTTCAAAAGCGGAAATGTCTGCGTGCTTCGAGGCGGTAAGGAGTCATACAATTCTTCTGCCGCTGTGGTCAGGGCTTTAAGAAGAGGTCTTAAAAAATGTGACCTTCCGGAGGATTATATCCAGATTGTAGAGGACACAACAAGAGAAAGCGCCCGCGAGCTTATGACTGCTACAGGACTTGTGGATTTACTTATTCCAAGAGGCGGTGCAGGGCTCATAAAGGCCTGTGTTGAAAATGCCAAGGTTCCCTGCATAGAAACGGGAACGGGTATTTGTCATATATACGTTGACGCTTCTGCCAATCTTGAAAAGGCATTGGAAATCATAGATAATGCTAAAACATCCCGTCCCTCGGTATGCAATGCGGCAGAGGTTTGTCTTGTGAACGGAGAGATAGCCGAAAAGTTTTTGCCAATGCTTCACAGTAAACTTGTATCCGAGCGAAGGAAAGCGGGCAAAATTCCCGTTGAGCTTCGTCTTTGCGAAAAATCAGCCAAGCTTATTGAAGGAAAGCAGGCAGGGGAGATGGACTTCGACACCGAATTTTTGGATTATATTTTAGCGGTGAAAATCGTGAATAATGTAGACGAAGCGATTGAGCATATAAGAGACCATTCCACCCGTCACAGTGAGGCGATAATAACAGAATGTGATACAAGTGCCGAAAAATTCACCCGCCTTGTGGATAGTGCCGCAGTGTATGTAAACGCCTCCACAAGATTTACAGATGGCGGTGAGTTCGGACTTGGTTGTGAAATGGGAATTTCAACAGGTCGACTTCATGCCCGCGGTCCTATGGGACTTTGCGAATTGAACACCTATAAGTACGTTATAAACGGCAACGGACAAACTCGATAAGGGGTGAACGAAATGTATACTTTTGGATTTATCGGTTGTGGAAATATGGGCGGAGCCCTGGCTTCGGCTGTAGCTTCAAGCGGTATAAAAGGTGTGGGACTTTTGCTGTCCGACACAAGCCAATTAAAGGCAGAGGCATTGGCAAAGGATATAGATGGCACAGTTTCCGATAACAAGGAAATCGCCGAAAAGTGTGACTTTATTTTCCTTGGAGTCAAGCCTAATCTTGCCTCAGCCGTATTAAGCGAAATCAGGCAGAGCTTAACTAAAGAAACTATTATTGTGAGTATGGCGGCGGGGCTTTCTATCGAAGCCGTCAAGTCAGCCGCAGGGGAAGTTCCTGTCATAAGAATTATGCCTAACACCCCGGTTAAGGTGGGGAAAGGAACGATTCTCTACGCTGTTGACGGTGTAAACGAAGCCCAAAAAACCGCTTTTACAGACAGCCTTAAGGCTTCTGCCGAGATGCTGGAAATACCCGAAAAGCTTATAGATGCAGGCAGTGCCGTTTCGGGCTGCGGTCCCGCGTTTGGGTATATGTTCATCGAGGCATTGGCAGACGGCGGCGTTAAATGCGGTCTTAACAGAGCTGATGCAATAAAGCTTGCGGCATCTACCCTTCGTGGCGCTGCGGAAATGGTGCTTAAAACAGGGGAGCATCCCGAAAAACTAAAGGATGACGTGTGCAGTCCCGGTGGTAGCACCATTGCGGGGGTACACGCCCTTGAGAACGGCGGATTCAGAAGCAACGTTATAAACTGCGTTGAAGCTGCCTATAAGCGTACCAAAGAATTAGTATAATAAACAATTAAAATAAAGGAGTTTTGAAAATGAACAACACAATGGATTTTCTTAAAAGCTATGACCCCGAGCTTGGAGCAGCGGTAGAGGCTGAATACAACCGTCAGCAGAGCTGTATCGAGCTTATTGCTTCCGAAAACTTTGCATCCAAGGCAGTTATATCTGCAATGGGTACTGTGCTTACCAATAAGTATGCCGAGGGTTATCCCGGCAAGAGATACTACGGTGGCTGTCAGTGCGTAGACGTTGTAGAAGAAATTGCAAGAAAAAGAGCTTGTGAGCTTTTCGGGGCAGAGCACGCCAACGTTCAGCCTCACTCTGGTGCTCAGGCAAACTTAGCGGTTTATTTCGCACTTCTTAACCCCGGCGATACAGTTCTCGGTATGAATCTGGCACACGGCGGACATCTTACCCACGGAAGCCCTGTTAATATGTCGGGTAAATACTATAACTTCGTACCCTACGGTGTTGATTCTGAAACAGGAAGAATAGATTACGATGCTTTGGAAGCTTTAGCCGAGGAGTGTCAACCTAAGCTTATTGTAGCAGGTGCATCTGCTTATCCCAGAGTAATTGATTTTGAGAGAATCAGCGAAATCGCAAAGAAGGTTGGAGCTCTCTTTATGGTAGATATGGCACATATTGCCGGTCTTGTTGCCGCAGGAGTTCATCCTTCTCCCGTTCCCTATGCCGATGTAGTTACCACCACCACCCATAAGACCCTCCGCGGTCCCCGAGGCGGTATGATTCTTTGCCGCGAGGAGTTGGCTAAGGATATAGATAAGGCAATCTTCCCGGGTTGTCAGGGCGGTCCTCTTGAGCATATCATTGCCGCAAAGGCAGTTTGTCTCGGCGAAGCCTTAAAGCCCGAGTTCAAGGAATATCAGACCCAGGTTGCAAAGAATGCCAAGGCTTTTGAGGAACAGCTTTTAGCCGAAGGCTTTGACTTGGTTTCCGGTGGTACTGATAACCATCTTCTGCTTGTAGACCTTCGTCCTATGGGTCTTACAGGTAAAGAAATGGAGCACAGACTTGACGAGGTTAATATCACCGTTAATAAGAACGCCATCCCCAATGACCCCGAAAAGCCCTTCGTTACAAGCGGTATCCGTGTCGGTACTCCCGCCGCAACCTCCAGAGGTCTTAAGGAAGATGACTTCAGAACCATTGCCACCCTCATTGCTAAGTGTGCTAAGGATTTCGAAGGCAACAAGGAAGAGGTTAAGGCGGCTGTTGCTGAAATCTGTGCCAAATACCCCTTATATAAATAATTTCCGAAAGGAAGAGTATCAATGAATTTTAAACTTCTTAAATTGCTTAATAAAAACTGCCGCAGAACAAACGAGGAAATCTCCGTTCTCACAGGTCGTACCGAGGATGAGGTAAAAAAAGAAATCGAGCAGTTGGAAAAGGATGGCGTTATCCGTGGCTACAAAGCTGTTATTGACTGGGAACGTCTTGATAATACCTATGTTTCCGCAATAATCGAGCTGACTGTTACCCCAAAAGCCGGTGCAGGCTTTGAGGAGGTTGCCAAAAAGGTAATGAAATACCCCGAGGTAGAAAGTGTTTATCTTATGTCGGGTGTGTATGACCTCAACGTTGTAGTAAAGGGTAAGACCTTCCAGGAGGTTGCAATGTTCGTTGCAAAGGAGCTGTCAACCCTCGAAAACGTTACCGCTACCTCAACCCATTTTGTTCTGCGTCGTTATAAGGATTTGGATGTGGAGCTGCTGGATGACAGTGAAGACGACAGGGGGAGCTTTTCGTTTTGATTGACTACGGTAAAATTCTCAACTCCGCTGTAGGGGAAATAAAACCGTCGGGTATCAGAAAATTTTTCGATATTGCCGAAACGATGGCTGACGTTATTTCCCTGGGCGTTGGTGAGCCCGACTTCCCGACACCGTGGCAGATACGAAGTGCAGGTATTAAATCCTTGGAAGAGAGCAAAACCCGATATACCTCAAACAGAGGCCTCGGGAAGCTCCGTGAAACCATAGCTGAGTATACTGCAAAAAAATACGGTGTTCAATATGAACCTGACAACGAAATACTTGTAACTGTTGGCGGCAGTGAAGCTATTGATATGTCCATCCGCGCCATTGTTAATGCAGGGGAAGAGGTTATAATTCCTCAGCCCAGTTACGTTTGCTACGAGCCTATTGTCAAGATGGTAGGCGGTATACCTGTGATTATCGAAACCAAGGCGGAAAATCAGTTCAAGATTACTCCCGAGGAGCTGAAAAACGCAATTTCTTCCAAAACCAAGGCTCTCATTTTGCCATACCCTTGCAACCCCACAGGTGCAATTATGGAGAAGCAGGACTTAGAAGCAATCGCAGAGGTATTAAGAGGCACTGACATCATCGTTATTTCCGATGAGATTTATGCCGAGCTTACCTATGGCGGAAACAAACACGTTTCTGTGGCATCGATAGACGGTATGAAGGAACGTACAATACTTATCAACGGCTTTTCCAAGGCCTTCTCAATGACGGGTTGGCGTTTGGGATATGCCTGCGGTCCTAAGGAACTGATGACTCAGATAACAAAAATACATCAGTTCGCAATTATGTGTGCTCCCACTGTCAGCCAGTATGCCGCCATTGCCGCAATGACCTCCTGCGACGAGGTTGTTGCAGAAATGGTGGAGGAATATGATATGCGCCGCCGCCTTATTGTGAATGGTTTCAATAAGCTGGGACTTACCTGCCACGAGCCTAAAGGTGCTTTCTATGCCTTCCCGTCAATTAAAAGCACGGGACTCACCAGCGAGGAATTCTGCGAAAAGCTGCTCTATTCCAAGCAAGTTGCAGTAGTTCCGGGCACCGCATTTGGTGATTGTGGCGAAGGCTTTATCCGTGCTTCCTATTGCTATTCCACCGACCACATCAAAAAAGCACTGGAGCGAATCGGAGAATTTTTAGAAGAACTGAAATAAAAAGAAAAGAGGTACATCGTAGAAAGATGTACCTCTTGTGCTTTATGGAATTATTACTTATTGTAATAATTTGTGTATAGGTTGTATAGATTTTTTGCCGACGGATATATTGATTGCGGACTTAAAAAGTGAGAAAACTCGAAGGTAATTACCTTTTCTGCATATTCCTTATGTATTTCTAATTTTTGCTTCAAGATTGGAAAAGGAATAGGGTAGTACATATATCTCACGTCGCGCTCGAAGGTTTCCGTGTTTACCCAATGGGTTATGTTGTGGGCGTCGCAAACCGCTTTGGTTGCCACAAAAAATTCCCGCATATCGCTGAACGGTGCAGAACCGTCCTGGAAAGCACAAATGTCTATTTGCTGACCACAGCGGTCGAAAATCCCGTTCCATTCGTCTGTGTGGCGTCTTACGTCAAAATCCTTCCTTGTTACAGAGGTTGCAAAATAAGGACTTATCAAAACCGGAAGGTGAGGGGCTTTTTCTTTACATAAATACGAAAGTCCCCGCATAACCTCGGTAATATTAAAGTTGTTTTCGCAGGTTTCCTGAGGGATGTACCAGCCTTGGAAAGCGGGATAATCCGCATAGCGTTCCCACACCTCGTTCAGAAAATGGCGGTTAAGCTCGATTTCGGTTTTAGCATCTCCGTCGTGCCAGGTGATGGTGGAAATATAAAGCCCTACAAATACCTTCAAATCCCTTGCAGCGGCTTCTTCTAAAATAAAGCCTAAAAAATCATCCTCATGCTTGGTTCCGAAATAATCGGAAGGATAAATAGTCCTTTGTCCATAGCCGCCTCTGATGAAAATAAGGGTGTCGATTCCGGTGCTTTTCATAATGTCAAGCTCCTGCTTCCACTGCTCATTGGACCAATTTGAGGAAGGAATGTCATAGGTGATTTCATCAATAAATGTGCCGGTAATAGGGAAACTCATATTCTTTACCTCCGTTATAAAATATTTTCATTGTTTTCAAGCTTCTCAATCAACATAAGCATACGGGGCAGATGAAACGGCCCCTTGAAAATATTGCCCTTCAGCCTGTTAGCTATCGTAGTATCGTAGTGTAAATAGCCATACCATTCACCGTTTTTATTATCGGCAAAGTGTGTGAAGGCAAATTCCTTTATGCTTTCATAACTTTCAAGATAGCTTTTCTCGTCAAAAATTTTGTACGCCATCAAATTGGCAATCATTGCTTCGCACTGTGGCCACCAGAGATACATATCCCATTCCAGTGCCTTAGGGGGCTTACCCAGACAATCGCAAAAAGCTATGATACCGTTGTTCTTGCAGCCAATATCCATAGAAGCGTCTATTATCCTTTTGCCGATTTCCGTTAATTCTTCATTGTTTTGATATTGCCCCTCCGCCATTAAAAACCAAGCGGCCTCTAAAGCGTGACCGGGATTAATGATTCTACCCGTTGCGGTATTTACGAAATTCCCGTTATAATCAACGTTTTCGAGCAGTCCGTACTCGGTGAAGTGAAGCAGTATTTCGTCCACCATTTCGGTGGCAATGGCGTTGTACTTCAGCTTGTTGATTTTTCGCAGCACCTGAGAAGTGGAAAGCAGAATCATTGCAGGTGACAGTGCGTGAAGCTTAACCGTTTCGGGATTGAATTTCGGGACGGTGAGGGTCGGGTTTTTATATATGGAATAGGCTATGTCAAAATAGGCTTCAGCCATATCCTTGGCTTTCTCATCCCCCGTTGCCAGATAGTATTCCGCACAACCGATGGCGGCAAAGGTTTCGCTGAAATAATATCTGCGCTTTTGAATAACCTCACCTGTTTCGGACACAATGAATGCCATCCTGCCATTGTCGTCAGAGCATTTAGGCAGAAAATTAAAAATATTCTTTGCCGCTTTCAGGTATTCGGCATTTTTCTCAACCTCGTTATAAGCTAATGAGAATATATACAAAGCCCGTCCCTGAAACCAAACGCTTTTTTCTTTATCGTAAATGCTGCCGTCCTCGTCTAAGCAGGTGAAAATTCCTCCGTTTTTATAATCGACGGCATTGTCGAGCCAAAAAGGCAAAACGTTTTCAGTTAAATAGCTCATTCTGTCACCTCTACAAATAATATATTCGATTGCAGTTGTTATGTAGCTGCTATGCTTACTGTCTACGAAATTATTATAAACGGTAGCTTAGGAACGCAAGTAGTATTTTTTTTACGAAATAAGTTGATTTTTTTACGATATTTTATTTTTTGCTCAAAACCATGGACTGAAACAACTTGTGTTTTTTTAGATTTAGCGTTATACTTTATAAAAAGAGGTGATCGAATGCGGGATATTTTACGAAAAACAAACGAAACTCTTGACGCGGCAGGAGCATTTATAATCAGCAATCGGTTAAACAAAAACATTGATATTCATTGGCACGAGTTTTACGAGCTGGAATATATTACCGAAGGCAATGGAAGGGCTTACATCAACGATAGGGTTTATGATTTGAAGCCGGGAACCCTTCTGTTTTTATCCCCCGTGGATTTTGAGAAAATTGAGGTAGAAAGCCCCATATCGTTGGTAAACCTTGCGTTCAGCGGCGCATTGATATCATCTAAAATCAACCCACTTTTGTCAGGAGGCTGTGTGCTGTACGACTACCCGAGTGAGCTGTTCAATATCCTTTTGGAGGAGGCTCGTATAAACGACCGATGGTATCATAAAAAATACACACAACTCGTAAACTGTGTGCTGATAGACATAGTCAGAGAGTCCTCGAAAAATGCCGAAACGAGCGAGCTATCTCCGATTATAAAGGCGTTACGTTTTATGGAATTGAATTTCAGAAACCATATTACGCTGGAGGAAATAAGTCGCCACGTAGGATTTACGCCAAACTATTTCAGTTTTCTCTTTCATAAGGAAACAAACACAACCTTCAAAAAGCACCTTGCCGCTCTGCGGCTTGACTACGCTGCGAAGCTTTTAATCATAAGTGATTTTTCTTCTACAGAGATTTGTTACATCGCCGGATTTAACGACTTTTCCGGCTTTTCCAGAGCATTCAAAAAAAGATTCTCTATGTCACCATCCAAATATAGAAATAAAAATATATGAAGCAAACCCCACCCAATAGTGCTTGTGCATATCGGGTGGGGTTTGAGCCGTCATACAAATTATAACTCGTAAGAGCCGCTGCCGATTTCGTGACGGGTGCCGTCGGGCATTTCGACAATAGCTTCGCAGTTGGCGGGAACTGTGACATTGAGCTTCATCTTTCCACCATCACGCTTCCAATTAACGGTATAGTTGCCACGGATGGTTTCGAGGGTGCAGTTAACGTATGTGATTTTCGAGGGGGCAATAGGCTTGATAAGAGCCTTTTTGTAGCTATTTTCCAGGGTGGTGATACCTGCAAACTTCTTGTAGAAATCAACACCGATACCTGTATACATCGAGTGCGAACAGGTCATCATACCCTGCTGGTTGTACCACTGCTCCCAGGCGGTGGTGGCATCCTTGCCAACAATCTGTCTGCCGTAGCCGGGGTAGGTGGTCTGGGTCAGAATGTCATATACCAGCTCGAGGCCTTCCTCACTCTTGGAAAGAGCATCGATCAGCAAACGAGTGCCGAAAATACCTGTATCAAGGTGAGAGTTATCCTTTTCTCTGATTGATTTAACCAGAGCTTTGAGTACCTTCTGCTTCTCATCCTCGGAAATAATTCCGTCTGCAACCAAAGCTAAATAGTTAGGAGTTTGTTTGCCTTCCGAGAAAAGGTGAGTTTCTGGATTGTAGAAGGTTTCCAGATAGTAGTCTTTGGCGGTCTGCATAAACTTTTCAATCTCGGGGATATCCTCTTCAGCACCAACAAGCTTTGCCATCTCTCTTAAGATATACATCTCCAGATACCACATACCGTAGTTGGTCTCAATAACGCTGGAGAAGGAGTCCTCGTAGTCATTTGTAGCACTGGGAGCTGTCCAATCGCCAAAGCCGTCCTCAAAGTGTTCCTCGCGGTGTCTTGCTCTGTCAACGCCAAAGTGACAATAGTAGAAGTTAAGACCAAGGCTGAAGAGCTTGGGATACCAGGTCTTTACGAACTCCTTGTCGCCGTAGTATTTATTCATAAGATAGGGGAGAACGATAAGCTCGCCGTCCCAGTCGGGTCTGCCGTGCTTTGCATAGTTTTTGTGGCACCAGTTTTCGTAGTAGTTGCGGAGGGACTGGTTGCAGTTGTGCATTGCCATCTCCTCATATACAAGAGAGTCCATTGTGCAGGAGGTACGCTCGTCACGAACACCTGTGTCTGCAGGCCAGGACATAAAGTTGGTTTTAAGGGTTCTGATAAAGTTCTCCTGAATGCGGGTGATAAGGGGGTCGCTGCAGTCGAAGTGGCTGCTGCCGAACATATCAGTACCGATAACCAAAGCCTCTGCTTCGATAATCTCAACGTTGCCTTTAAGGGTAAATTCAACGTATCTGAAGCAGTGGTAGGTGAAACGGGGAGCATAAACCTCCTCACCGTCACCTTTAAGGATGTAGCGGTCGGTGGCTTCTGCATTACGGTTGGTCCAGGGCTGGAGAGTGCCGTCGTCGTGAAGATTTTCGGCGTGGTGCATTATAAGCTCTGCACCGGGGACACCCTTAACCTTGATGTTAAGAACACCGGAAC
>JAZNQM010000140.1:0-8202 GCA_045590175.1 Acutalibacteraceae bacterium
CCTCAATAATTTCGCCGTCTGCCAGCTTCCAACCTGCAAATGTATATTCTACATCATTAACAGTGAAGTTGGTCTTATCAACGCTAAGGGTAGTCTTTGCCGCACCGATAGGATATTTACCGTTGGCATCGGCATTAACACCTGTGATATCGGTTTTAGCCACTGTTACACCCTGGGTTTCGGTGGATACAGAAATATCGGAGTCACCGATTGCACTTACATAAGTACCGTGAACATCCAGGTGGCCGAGACGACCTGTGGCAAAGTTGTCGGTAAAGGTGGTGTTATTGATGATGTAATCAGATACACCGCAAATAATCTTGATACCTACAAATTTTGCAGTTGTTTCGTATTTAGGTGTGAATTTGGAAACCTTAGCGGCGGTTTTTACTTCAACATTAAGTGCGTCTTCGGTAAACAAGCCTTCCTGAGTATCGGCTAAGGAGACGATATAATGCTGAGCACAAAGTGCCAGATTATCTGCCCAATAAACAGACAGGTCGGAAATCTTTGCCTCACCGTCAAGAGCATAGATAAACTCAAGATAGTTATCTTCTCTGTCAACAATCTTGGTAACTACAGTAGAAGATTTTGTACCCTCGTTACCGAAATACACAAAGGTTTCTGCTCCGCCGCCGTTAAGCATATTACCATTTAAGGCATCTGCGGAAGTGGTGTTTGTCAGGCTGGATTTGTATCCGAGGCAGTTAACAATATCGCTACCTAAAGAGCGGCCGTTGTAAGCCACAGGAAGCTTACCCTGAACAAGGTTTGCTTTGCCTGTTACGTTGGCTGCCTTATAATCATCAAAGCCATCATTAGAGGTTGCAACGGTAACAACTTCTTCTGCAACACCTTCGTATACCGCCTCCAGTTCACAAGGAAGGGTGGTGGGGGTATATACAAAGCTTTCAACGTTACTGCCCTCGATGATTTCGCCATTAGCCAATTTCCAGCCTGCAAAGGTATAGTCGAATCTGTTGGCATTGAAGGTAAGCTTGTCAACGGTCAGTGTTGTAGATACGGCACCTAAAGGATAAGAACCGTCAGCATCAACGATAGCACCATCGGCAACTACAATATCGCTTTTACCAACAGTTACGCCTTCTGCCTTGGTAGACACGGTTATGTCAGAATCCTTGATACCTGTTACATAAGTACCGTGGACATCTACGTGACCTATGCGGGCAGGAGAATAGTTGTTAGTGTAGGTTCCGTGACCGATCATAGCTTCAGACACACCGCAAAGGATTTTGATACCGACAAACTGTGCGGTTGTTCCCGCTTTGGGTGAAATTACGGCGGTATTGTTAGCCTTGGTCATTTCCAGGTTATAAGCATCAGCTCCAAAAAGAGCTTCTTTAGTATCTGCCAAAGACACTATATAGTGACTCGAACACAAAGCCAAAACATCATTCCAATAAATTGCAACATCGGAAATTTCAGCTTCAGCATCCAACTGCCAAACAGCTTCAATGTAGTTATCGGCTCTGTCAACAATCTTGGTAACAGTGTCGGTGGTTCTGACACCGTCGTTACCGAAATAAACGTTGATTCCTGCACCGCCGCCCGTAAGCATTGAGCCGTTCATAGTAGAGGCAGAGGTGGTGTTGGTAAGATGCCCCTTATTACCCATACAGTTATTAACCGAACCGCCCATAGACTGAGCGTTATAGGCTACGGGAGCTTTGCCGCCGATAAGATTGGACTTATCGGTTATGTTAGCTGCGGTATATGCAGCAAAGTTTTCGGTGGCGGTGGTTACTTCCGACTTACCGTAAAGACCAAACACAGTTACTCTCAATGCTCTTGAAGCATTACCTGCGGAAGGCTCGGAAACGGCACAAACCACATACTTACCCGTTACACCTTCGGGGAAATGAACGATGTGTCCTGCTGCATTGTTATAACCGTCGGCAGCGGTATAATCATAGGAATAGTAGCAGTTTTCATCGCTGAATATTGTGCTCATATCGTTACCGATATAAAGCTTGAATGCACCTGTAAAAAGGTTCTGAGAGTTAGGAGAGTTACCCAATATAAAGTCGTAAATTGTGGTGGGGGTATCATACTCATAGACAATGGCTTCAATGGCACATTCAGCATTAAATCCATTACCGTTTGCTTGGGTTGTAGCCTTAACATAGGTGTTTCTTGATGCTTCTTTAAGCATTGTTTTTGCGGCAGTACCCATTGAGGTAATTTCGGTATAGCCTGTTTCTTCACTATAGGAATAGTGCAGAACCTCGGGGGCTATGTCGTAATTAAGTCTTTCGGGCACTGTTTCCCCTGCTTCGTAATTGGCTGCGGGGAATGTAGAAAGGGTGTTTTCACCTTCTGCTGCAGTGGCAAGATTTTTACCAATAAGGGTTACTTCGGCTGTTTTGCCATTGTAGGTTTCGGTGAAGGTGTTGATGTCGTTGTCGCCCATCGCTGTTGCCGCACTAACGGTGAGCAGACCACTCATCATCGAAAGAACCAGGGTTGCGCTGAGAAAAATTGCAAGTAGTTTTTTCATAATCATTCTCCTTTTGTTATTTTAAATGCACCTTGCTGCGCCTGATTGCCGTTATCGAAAGCGCAGACAATGCAAATAATACGATTGCAATCGCCATTGGGGCTTTGCTCTCCCCTGTTTCGGGAGAAATCGGAATGTCATTCAAACCGGTATTTTCGTCTATAACCTCATTTGTTCCGTCATATATTCCGCTATCTGGGAATTCGGAGAAATCCTCTGCGAAACCACTATCAGGGCTGTCACTATATGGCGGTATAACTAACATCCCCTCATCTTCAGGTATAGTACCGGACTCAAGTTGACTTCCATTGCTTGTAGAATTATTGATATTGTCAAAAATATTGTCGTTGTTAACTGAAGGATTTTCGTTACCTCCAGGCGGAACTACTTCTGCATCCGGAGAAGTGTTGATATCGGGAACAGCGTCAAATCCGTCATCATTGTCCGTGGAAGGAGCATCATTTGTATCCGAAGGAGTGCTGCTATCGGGAACACCCTCAAAGCCTTCCTCAGTATCAGACGATATATTTTCGTCGGCAATATCGTTTGAGTTATCTTCATTATCGACACTCGGGAGTTCTTCAACATCCGACTGGGTGTCATCTTCAGGAACTACCACATCCAAATTCTCAAAATAAGGGTCATCTGATGAAGCAAATCCAACCAACATATACTGATTACCGACAAATTCTTCGCGGTCACAGAAAACCTCTTCACCTTCAACTCGTGATTCCAGAATCTTACACTCATCATCTATAGAACTCGCCATCATTAAATAATCGTTTTGGGTTCGGTCAAAAGGTATTTTAATTCTGTGTTCTCTTCCACCTAAGTCTGTGATTACATCTCCAACGCTGTTAATGAAATCTACAGTATAAACCGTTTCGTCGATGATTTTCATATATCCCGACTTAGCAATGGATTGCTTCTGCTTAAATGTGGCAGAAGCTTTGGAAACCTTTATGCCTGTGACACCTGTGAAGATATCATTTTTATCGTATTTGAGGACCTGTGCAGTAACACCTGTTGCTTCGTCTGTAAAGGAGAGAAGCTCGGGAGCGTATTCATCGGGCTGAATGCCTACAACGGAAGTTCCCATAATCTTAATCTCGTTTAGGGCAAAGCACATTTTATCTTCATAGCCGTCGTAATCTAAATTACCACAGACAAAACGAATAACCATAACTCGGGCAAATTGAGGCTTGAAATCCACTTTATAAAGTCCATCCTCGGGAAGTGTATCGAATCGAGCCAACGGCTCTGTTCCCTCGGGTACTCCATCGGAAAACTCACCAACAAGTTCGGAAGTATAAAGCTCTAACTTTGTGGGGTTATATCCATCCAGCATATCGGGGAAATAAATTGAAATGCTGTCGATGTTCTTTACATCGTCGAAGGTTACGGTCATATCAATGGTTTCCTCATTGTGCATACCGCCTTCAATACATATACTGGTGTATATATCGTTGTCGAAGAGCTTATATAAATAGGCATCTGTGCTGAAGAAATCATACTTCTTGGTTTCGTAGTTATAGGTTGCCAGGTCTACGTTGCCATAGCTGAAGGTTCTTGATATCTGCTTGTATTTAAGAAGCTGATTATCGCCGCCTATTACCGATGCCTCATATAGCTTGAGAGGACTGTTGAAATCGGTGATCTCAAAGCGGATATATCTGTATTTTGATTTAGCCGCTCCACCAGTTAAGGTTTTGCCGTTAGCACCCTTGCCACTGTAGGAATAAATAAGGGAATCATCTTCCCATATTTTATTGATGTCATTTGATGCATAAACCTTATATTTCTTTGCGCTGCTCGAAAGCTTGATATCGGTTAGCAATACGTCATTACAAAGATTATAAAGCAGGTGGATTTTTTTGCCCTCAGCCTTGACAGTAGCATAGGTATCAGCGTTTTCGTCGGTAAGCTTCTTAGCCTCAGCAGGAGTGAAATCCGCATCGTCAATCTCGGAAAGCTTTCCGTTTTCATCCTCGATATAGGCAAATACCGGCATATTGCCAGCAAGATTGGTAGGCAAAATCGGTACATCTGCCGGCTCACCGTAAACCGCAATTTCCGAAAGTCTTGGTATTGGCCACGTTGTTGCGGTAGTTACAGGATTAAGTATTCTTATACCGAATGCCATACCGCGGGCTTTATAATTATCAAACGTTACGTTGTGACCGCGAGCGGCTCCGTCTTTAAGCCAATTGTGTTCAAACACCATATTCTCAGGCAGGAACACCTCGTCGGGATCCTCGGCTACAAACACCTGATACCAGCCTGTGAAATAAGCGCTATTGGATACTTCGCTGGTACCTATAAATGTAAAGCCGCTGAAATCCATCATATCAGAGAAGGAATACATAACGTCCAGCTTATTTGAGCCATCGCTTGTTGAAAGCTTATATTTAGAGTCGGTGAAGTCGGCGTGGGAATCGAGCTTGCCGTCGGTGAGAAGCTTTGATTGCTTCACGTATGCCCAGGGGGCGGGAATGGTTGCACTGTTGTAGAACCACTTAGGAGTTTCAAATCCCTTGATAACGCTTTCACCCATTGCAGCAAACTCTTCGTTAGTGAGGGTGGTTATTTTAGTAACGTCGTTAACCTTATAGTCGGGGTCGGTATAACTTCCAAACACAGCAAGGTCGCAAATACGGACTATGGCTTCGTTCACAGCCTCGCTAACGGTTACTTCTCCGCAAAGCGGGTCGGTTACTCTGATACCGAAAAAGCTATATTCCTTCTTTCCGCCGATTTCAAAAACATTGGTTTGCTTGTGCTCTAAGTTTTCGAAAGATTTTATCAAGGATTCATTTTTGAACAAATCCTCCCTTTTGCTTGAAGCATAGAAAGAATATTTCTCATTCATACGGTTCACTATGGGATGATTCATAAACGAAACCAAATCTATATCCACAGTAGTGCCGAAATCGAAAATTAAATCTACGTATCTTTCGCCGTTATCATAATAAACCGTTGAGCCGTTTTTGATTTCTGCAAATGTAACGTCACTTACCTTTATTTCGTTTTCCGTGTTTTCATCGGTAAGGTTTGAGAATTTTCCGATTATTTCCTTGTAGCCGTTGCCATTCTCAGCATAAACCTCGGGGGTTTTATCCTTAACGAGATTGTAATCATACTTGGCGTAAAATTCAGAATATGCAGAAGGCTTATCCTCGGGTTTTACACTGCCAAATGCAGCAATCTGAGAAAGTCTTACATATTTGTTTGTATCCGATACAGAGCTTGAGGTGGACACAGGCACAAGGAACTTCACACCTATGTACTTGCCTTTATACGACTCTTTGAACTTAAATTTTTGCAGGGTTGCACTTGTAGCATTAGTATAACGCTTGACAAGGCTGCTATCTTCAAAAAGTGTTAAGTTGCTGTCCGAAATGTAAATTTCGTATACGTATGTTGCAAGTGCCTTATTAGTGTGGTTATAAAGCCAAACCTCATCAATCTCAGCCTCACCGCCAAGATAATAGCTGATTGAAGTATAGCTGGTTACCGCGTCATAAGGCGGTGCATTTTTTGGAGTACCGTCGCTGTTAAAATAAATGGCACCGGGGAAGAACACCGCATCATTAGCCACGCCATTTGTGAGATGGGTCTTCTTCGCCAGCATATAGCGTTCGCCGTTTTCAGATGTATCAACACCATCCGTAATCTGGGTTATCTCGTGATATTCCCTGTTATAGAGAATGTTATCCTTGCCTGCGAGAGCAGTGACTACCTTCTCAGAAGCAGTAAAGTCTTCGCTGGCAACGGTAACATTGCTTTCCTTTCGAACTCCGAAAAGCATAATTTCTTGTATACGTGTAAACGCATTTGAAACAGCCACAGCCTCAGAAGAAACGGGATTAAGAATTCTGATTGCGAAGAATCTTGCATTAACGCTCTCATCGAATATACAGTCTATTTTTTCCGCTTCGCTGTCGTTGGTTACATCTTCGACCAAGCTCTTCTCATTAAACAGCTCGCTATATTTATCCGACATATAAATCTTAAAACGATTGGTTCTGAGCATTGCGTTACTGTTATTAACGATAGACACAGCATTCAGTGTTTGACTTTCTTCTAAGTCGAAAATCAAGTCAAGGTAAACTCGGCTTCCGTCTTTATAGAACACCTTGTTTCCTTCTATTTCTTCGGCAAATTTAGGAGTTGAAGTGAAAAACTCTGTTGTCACATCTCCATCGTTTACCTTCTTGAAAAGACCATTATCCTTAAGCTGAAGTCTGTCGGTACCGTTTGTGCTGTAGTAAGCCAACATATTGACGCCCTGAAGCAGGTTTTCACCCTCAATGGTGGGCGGCGGTACCGCCTCTCCATAAAGAGCTATTTCATTTATACGGGTGTAGACGTTTGCGACATTGGAAATTTCTGCAGAAATCGGGTTAAGAATTTGCAAACCAAAATATTTCGCGTCAACGGGCTCTTCAAAAACGATTAAATTCTTTTGGTCATTTGCGGAATTAGTATAATCCTTCACAAGGCTCTTAGTTTCATCGAACAAATCTTCCTTGTTATCGGAAAGGTAAAGCTTATATCGTTTAGTTCTCAGCAGGTCATTGCTGTTGCTACACATATAAAAGGCTTTAACCTTTTGAGCATCACCCAAACTGAAGCTAAGATTCAAATATACCTTGCTTCCGTCGGTATAATAAACCTTGTTTCCGTCCTCTTCCTCTGCAAATTTTGGTGTACCAAGGAAAAACTCGGTACTGTCGTCACCATCGTTTGCATATTTGAACCTACCATTGTCGGCTTGAGGAGTTAAGGTTGTACCGCCGTCGGTAGTATATTCGGCAGACATACTAAGTCCCGTAAGGAGATTTTCACCGTATCTATCCTCTAAAGACGGAGAAGTACCAAACAATGCAACCTCGAGAATTCTTGTGTAAACCATGGCTACATTACTAAGCTCAGCCGAAACGGGGTTTAGTATTCTTATACCGAAATACTTTGCACTTTTTTCTTCATCAAAAACTATTGTATTTTCTTCCGAACCGTCGTTGGTATAGTCCTCTTGAAGGCTTTCGGGGGTAAAGAGATTGTCAGCACCGTTGGACATATAGAGCTGATATCTGTTAGTTCTGAGAAGGGAGTTATTATGGTTGAGCATATAGAATGCTTTTATGTTTTTTATTTCTCCCAAATCAAACTGAATATCAAGGAATACCTTGGTTCCGTCCTTATAGTAAACCTTGCCGCCATCCTTCTCTTCGGCAAAATAAACAGGATTGCCGACAAAAAACTCGCTTGCGAGATTGCCGTCGTTTATATTGGAGAATTTTCCGTTGTCCGCAAGGGAGGTGCGGGTGGTTCCGTCAAGACTGTAATGGGCGGTCATTTTAATTCCGCTTAAAAGGTTTTCTCCGTACGTATCGGGCAGCGTTGCCGCAGATACAAGCAGATTAAAGGGGGTCCACAAAGCTGCTGCAATAAAGCTTACTGCAACCGTAAAAGATATTATTTTTTCGGTAATTCTATTTCTCATTTGCTTTCCCCTTTCTTAGCTTATTTGGAGCAGTGCGGTCATATAAACCGTTGGGTCGGATTTAAGGGTAGCACGTATCGAAACTATGTCACCCAGTTTCAGATTTTCGTCGGGAGTGTACACTGCCGTTAGAGGCCCTGTAGACTCTATCTTGCCCTTCTCCCCTGTTGCGGCGGAA
>JAZNQM010000141.1:0-19090 GCA_045590175.1 Acutalibacteraceae bacterium
GAAGCAGCTATGTTTTCTGCCAAACACAACGGCTGGGACATTATAGATTGTACCGATGGGGAAAATCTCAGAAGCATTGAAGATATTTCGGAAGAAATACTCTCGCTTGTTTTGAATACAATTAAAGGAGAAAAATAAATGTTATATATGTTTTTGGCAGAGGGTTTTGAGGAAATCGAAGCACTCGCCACATTGGATGTAATTCGCCGTGCTAACATAGATATACTCTCAGTTGGTGTCGGCGGCAATATGATTACAGGCTCACACAATATTTCCGTTAAGGCCGATATAAAGCTGGATGATATATCCACTACCGACTTATCGGGAGTTGTTCTCCCCGGCGGCTTGCCCGGCACAACTAATTTGGAAGGTTGTGAAAAGGTTATCGAATTCGTAAAATACTCCAACGATAAGGGGTTATTGGTTTCTGCCATCTGCGCTGCTCCGTCAATTCTCGGACATCTCGGCATTTTAAACGGAAAGAAAGCAACCTGTTATCCCGGATATGAGCCCGAGCTCTCGGGTGCTGACTGTGACGGCAGCTATGTGGTTGCCGACGGAAATATTATCACCGCCAGAGGCGCAGGTGCTGCAATTGATTTCGGTTTGAAGATTGTGGAATACTTCAAGGGGGCAGAATTTAGCAACGAATTAAGGAAGACAATGCAATGCGCCCGTTAGACATCAGAGAATACAAACAGGAACTTCGCAATACAGTTAAACAACAACGAAAAGAAATGACCACCGAGGAAAAGGCATTTCTTGATAAAGGTGTGCTCTCAAACGTTAAAAAGATGAGAGAATACCAACGTTGTTCTACAGTATTTGTTTATGTATCAACCCCCATTGAGGTTGATACCCGAAAGATAATCGAAATGGCTTGGGCGGATAACAAGCGGGTGGCTGTTCCTCGTTGTATTCCCGAGACCCGTCAGATGACATTTCACTATATAAACTCCTTTGATGATTTAACACCGGGTACGTTTTCTGTGCTTGAACCCTCCCCTGATGCTCCGATAGCCGATAATTATGACAAATCAATTATGCTGGTTCCTGCATTAATGATTGACAAATACGGCTATAGATTGGGCTACGGCAAGGGTTATTACGACAGATATATATCTAAGTATTGCGGCTTGACCGTTGGCCTGTGCTACATCAACAACATCAAGAGCAGACTGTATCACGGCAGATTTGATAAAAAATTAGACTATATCATCACCGAAAAATACATCAAACGTACTTTAACTTGAATCCGACAGGAAAGGATGAAACAAATTGACTACTAACGGAAATACAGGTGAGTTCATTTTAAATAGCAATACTAACACCGAGGAACAGAATTCACCCACCATTCCCACAGAGACTGATAACATCAAAGATGAATTTGTAATCGGAAGCGGCTCCAATATTCAAGAGGTTGAACTGCCGCCCGAACCGAAAAAAAAGAAGCGTAGAAACAGCAAAGGTGTCTGGCGCGGATTATTATGGATTCTCTGCATACTTATAGTGTCGATATCTTGTGTTGTTTTGGGTCTCACTGCTATCGCAGATTATATGGGATTATTAGGCGACACCAATACAGCTACCGTTACAATAGAAAAGGGCGAAAGTCTTGATAGTGTTGCCGAGGAGTTAAAAACTGCAGGTGCTATAAAGCTCAAATGGTTTTTCAAATACTATGCAGGAAGCAAGAATTATTACGAGCAATTTACCGAAGGTGTTCATACCTTTAGTACAGAAAGCGGTTAACAGGGAATTATCAACGAACTTACTGTAGTTCCGGGATTTTCAACCGAAACCGTGGAGCTGACAATCCCCGAGCTTGCAACCATAGATGATATTGCTAAGATGTTTGCAAAAGCAAAAATCTGCTCTAGGGAAGACTTTTATGATGTGGTCGAAAACACTGATTTTGAATACGCGTTTCTTAAAGATATTCCCGTTAAATCGGTTCATTACAGATTAGAAGGCTATCTCTATCCCGACACTTATCAGTTCTACGTGTGGAATTCCAAGGACGGAGCGGAAGAAGCCGTTAAGAAAATGCTTGATAATTTCGAGTCGAAAATCAGCGACCAAATATATCAAAGGGCAGAAGAAATGAATTACACCCTCCACGAGGCATTAACCTTAGCATCTATAATCGAACTTGAATGTAACGGCTACCCCGATGAAATGCCTAAGGTTTCCGCAGTGTTCAACAACCGTCTGTATAATTGGGGCAGTGAACCGAAAATGTTAGGCTCCTCCCCTACCGCCGAGTATCCCTACGGCGACGGTAATTACGACACAAACAAAAAAGAAGGTCTGCCTCCGGGCCCCCTCTGTTCTACAGGCATTAATGCCATAAAAGCTGCCCTTAATCCGTTAGAAGAATTTGACAGCAAATATTTTTATTTTGTTACTGACGTAGATTTTAATTTCTATTACACCGAGAATCTCACTCAACACGAAAACACAATTTATAATCTGCGTATGCAGGGTAAGTGGGGCGAGGATTAATGGCGACAAAATCGAAAAAACTTGAGCTGCTATGCCCCTCGGGTGACCTAACGCGCCTAAAGGCTGCTGTTGATTACGGAGCAGATGCCGTATATCTCGCAGGACAGGAGTTTGGTATGCGAACTGCAACTGCAAACTTCTCCAACGACGACATAAGCACCGGTGTTGAATATGCTCATAATCAAGGCGTTAAGGTATATGTAACCTGCAATACCATTCCCCACAACGACGAAATCGCAAGACTGCCTGAATTCGTTGAGTACTGTGCCGCGACAGGTGTTGACGGGTTGATAATTTCCGACCTGGGCACATTGAAAATCTGCGAGAAATATGCACCGAATGTTGAAAATCATATTTCAGTACAGTCAGGCATAACAAATTATGAAACCGCCAACGCTTTCTACGAAATGGGTGCCAAGCGTATTGTTGTGGCGCGCGAACTGTCCTTGGACGAAATTGCCGAAATACGTGCTAAAACTCCAAAAGAGTTGGAAATCGAAGCCTTTGTCCACGGTGCAATGTGCGTATCCTTTTCTGCTCGTTGTCTGCTTTCAAGCTATATGACAGGCAGAGATGCTAACCGAGGTGACTGTGCTCAGCCCTGTCGTTGGAGTTATTCACTTATGGAAGAAAAACGTCCCGGACAATACTTTGATATAACCGAAACCGATAAAGGCACATATATTCTCAACGCAAACGACCTCTGTATGGTGGATTATATCAAGGAGTTGGCAGACAGCGGTGTCTATAGTTTCAAAATCGAAGGCAGGGCTAAATCGCATTATTACACCGCAGTCGCCACAAATGCTTATCGCGGTGCTATTGATGAATATTTACAAAATCCTGATAGTTATAAAACTCCCCAATGGGTAACCGATGAGCTTAATAAAATCAGCCATCGTAATTACTCTACCGGTTTTTACTTAGGAAAGCCCGAAAACAGTCAGACCTACTCACACGCCGGATACGTTCGTGACTATTTTGTTGCTGCCGTTGTTGAGGGTTATGAGGATGGATGCATTATAGCACGTCTAAAAAACAAGTTCAGCATCGGAGAAACCCTTGACTGTCTTGAACCAAAGGCTGCTCCGACTTTGATTAAGGTAAGTAGTATGTATGACCACAACGGAGAGTCAATTGACGTTGCTCCCCATCCTATGAGCCTTATCAAAATCCCATACGAAAGACCTTTAAAGGTTGGTTCTTTGTTAAGAATCAAGTCATAAAAAATATTCATTTGTGCGTGTTTGCAGGAAATATATACGTCTTACCCGTCATTAATATTTCACTGCAGACACGATTTATGTGAAAGCTTAAAACACGCTTGTGTATTGCAACTTTATCCTTGACAAATTACCTGTTTACATATATAATTGATGTTATTGGGTCGGTATATACCGACCTATTTAAGCAATCGCGAGCAACCATACTTCTTTACGGATTTTAAGGGTTGTAAGCGTACATTGAAAGGAATTATGTAAAATGGCTAAGCAAATTGTTGTTACTCCCGAGGGTCTTAAGAAATTAGAGGAAGAACTTGATTTTCTCAAGACCAATGCCCGCGCAGATGTAGCGGAAAAAATCAAGGTTGCCCGTGGCTTTGGCGACCTTTCAGAAAACAGCGAATATGATGAAGCCAAAAACGAACAGGCAAAAATTGAAGCCCGTATTACCGACTTAGAGGTTATGCTCAAATCGGTTAAGGTCATCAGTGACAGCGAAATCTCCAGCGATAAGGTAATGCTGGGTGTCAGTGTTAAGGTTAAGGACGAGCAGAAAGGCAAAGAGTTGACCTGGAAAATCGTTGGTACCGCAGAAGCAGATGCCGCCAAGGGTATGATTTCCGACGAATCCCCCATTGGCAAAGCTCTTATGGGTCACGCAATCGGCGAGACAGTAGTAGCCGAAGCTCCCAGAGGAGAAATGAAGTTTACAATAATCGAAATCAACAGATAAGTAATATTTTAGGAGTGTTATAAATGGCAGACGAAAAGAACGTCAACAGACAGCAGGAACCTACTGCCGAAGAACTGAACCAGATTCTCAAGGTTCGCCGTGAAAAGCTCGCAGAGCTTCAAGCTTCCGGCAACGACCCTTTTGAAATCACAAAGTACGATCAAACCCACCACAGCTTAGAGATTAAGGATAACTACGAAGCTTTAGAGGGCAAGACCGTTTCTATCGCAGGTAGAATGATGTCCAAACGTATTATGGGTAAGGCTTCTTTCTGCAACGTTCAAGATCTCCAAGGCGGTATTCAGTGCTACGTTGCAAGGGATTCTCTCGGCGAAGAAGAATACAAGAAGTTCAAAAAGATGGACATCGGTGATATCGTCGGTGTTGTAGGTGCTGTATTCAAAACCAAAACAGGTGAAATCTCTGTTCATGCCGAAAAAATAACTCTCCTCACCAAGAGCCTTCAGGTTCTTCCCGAGAAGTTCCACGGTCTCACCAACACAGACATAAGATACCGTCAGAGATACACCGACCTCATTATGAACAACGAGGCTAAGGAAACCTTTATCAAGCGTTCCCGTATCATCAGCTCCATCAGAAAGTATCTTGACGGACTGGGCTTCATGGAGGTTGAAACTCCTATGTTAGTTTCCAACGCAGGCGGTGCTGCTGCCCGTCCCTTTGAAACACACTTCAACGCTCTTGATGAAGATTTCAAGCTCCGCATTTCCCTTGAGCTTTACTTAAAAAGACTTATAGTTGGCGGTCTCGAAAAGGTTTACGAGATTGGTCGCGTGTTCCGTAACGAGGGTCTTGACACCCGTCACAACCCTGAATTCACTCTTATGGAACTTTATCAGGCATACACCGACTACAACGGTATGATGGACCTTACCGAAAATATGTTCCGTCATGTAGCAAAAGAAGTTCTCGGCACCACCACTATTGTTTATAACGGTATCGAAATGGATCTCGGAAAACCCTTCGAGCGTATCACAATGACCGATGCTGTTAAGAAATATGCAGGTGTTGACTTTAACGAAATTCACACCGACGAGGAAGCCAAGGCTGTTGCTAAAGAGCATCACGTTGAATACGAGGAGCGTCACAAGAAGGGTGACATTCTCGCACTTTTCTTTGAGGAATTTGCAGAAGAACATCTTATTCAGCCCACCTTCGTTACAGACCATCCCATCGAAATCTCCCCCCTCACCAAGAAAAAGCCCGATAATCCGGAGCTTGTTGAGCGTTTCGAGATGTTTATGAACGGTTGGGAAATGTGTAATGCTTATTCCGAGCTTAACGATCCTATCGACCAGAGAGAAAGATTCAAGGCTCAGGAAGAGCTTCTCGCCCAAGGCGATGAGGAAGCCAACCGCACCGACGAAGACTTTATGAATGCCCTCGAAATCGGTATGCCCCCAACAGGCGGCATCGGCTACGGCATCGACCGTATGTGTATGCTATTCACCGATTCTCAGGCTATCCGCGACGTTCTCCTTTTCCCCACAATGAAGCCGTTGGATTAAATAAAAGGTGAATGTTATGGAAAAAAGACTATATAAGTCCAATGTTGATAAAAAATTAGACGGCGTGTGTGCAGGTATTGCTGAATATCTCAATATAGACCCCACTGTGATTCGTCTTTTGTGGGTTCTGGCAACCTTGTTTGTTGGTACCGGTATTTTTGCATACATTGTAGCTGCAATCATCATGCCGCGCAAACCCGAATAAAGCATAAAAATCCCTATGACCGAAAAAAGTCATAGGGATTTTTTGTGTTTAAACTCAATATTGTTATTGCTCAGTAGTTAGTTTTTCTATAATATAGTGACAGTTAAGGATTTTTTCCGCAAGCTGACCTTTTGAGAAGTAATAATGATTGGATGCCTCGAAACCGATTGATGCGTTTTTGTTCATAAGAGAAAGCATTTTTTCGGTAATCTGCAATTCGTCGTTGACTATTTCGAGCATTGTTTCGCGGTTACCCTCTTCCCTTGCCATAACAAATCGTATCTGATTATATGAAGAAGCGAACAGGCAATATGCCGCGTGAGCCATTATCACGGTTTCTGTCTCGGGTTCGGTTTCCAAAACATTCAATCCTATTTTCCATTTTTCACAAAGCTTTTTGAATTGGTCACGGAATACTTCACGAGGATATTTTACCCTCCAGCCGTCAAGGTCGTCGTAGGCGAAGCAGGTCATTGTTGCTTTATATCCTGTGGGTTCTAAATAAAGCAGAGTGGAGGGTCCTGCATTTTGCGGTCCGCGATACAGCACGTCAATATGGAAAGGGAACTCCGAAAAGGCATCCATAAACATTTCTGCCGCCTTCTTGATATTTTCACTCTCATTAGCGATTTCACCCTGCTCATAGAAATACTTTGCCGCATGAGCAATATTGGCACAAGGGTATCCTCCTAAAGTCCAGCTAAGGAGCAGATGCTCCACACCTTCATTTTTAAGGGCTGCTATATGCTTTTCTATGGACGGGAACACAGGTAATGCAGGCACGGTCGATGCCTCCCAGGTGGTATTTATCTGCACCTTGGCACCTATTTCCAAACCGAGTTTTTTGGCTATTGACCATTCCTTTTTCGCCTGCTCTCCCGGACCGATGATACTCATAGAATAATCTTTTACAAAGCCATCAACTCCACCTATATTAAATGGAATGTGCAATTCGCTTTGGCTAAGAAAAATTACATCCTTGGGCAGGTGGTTTAAGATATCTTCCAAGAAATCCTCATACGACCAGCTCCAAGCCATAACCTTTATATCGGGGTTTACACTGTGAGCTCCTTCGGAAATACAAGCTATGGTCTCCCCTATCACCTCGCCCACACTTCTGTTTTTGCAGCGAGGACAATTACACTCAACGTCCAGACCCCAAAGCGGTGCGCGGGAATAGCAATTAGTCAGATTTTCGGAGCGGTTGATGGTGAAAAAGCCGCCGATTTTAGGAACAGAGCGACAGATAGAAGCGATGCCGTTTCTCAGGTAGTCGCGAACCTCAGGGGTGGACGTGCAAAGGCATACGTTACCCTCGTCCTGCACGTGACCCTTTAGCTGCGGAAATCTATCGAAGAATTCCTCAGGCATTGACCGAGGCTCATTGATATATAGGAAAAGCTTGATTCCGTATTTTTCAAGTCGGTCGCAAAGCTGATTCATCCTCTCAATTCGTGCTTCATAGCCCTTGGAAATCCGAGGGTCAAAAGGAAATTCCGACAGCTGAGAAAGAATACCTTGAGTCCACAAGCCATTGATACCAAGCTTTTGATAAGCCTCCAGCATTTCGTCAGGCAGGTATTCCCTGCTATCCACGTCAAAAGCGTGCTGATACAACCCGGAAAAAGCATATATCATACGGGTTTTGAAAACCTCTTTACCCTGGAAGCTAATCTCAGGCAGGTCATACTTAAAATCAAAGGGTGCTGCACCTTCAAGCTCAACACTCTCAACAATTCTTTTTATCTTTTGGGTAGCCTTTATCTGCTCATCGGTAAGCTCCTGCCATACAATCGGCTCACAAACAGGCTTTTCTCCAAGCTTTATATCCAAGAAATCATCATCTCGAAGCAACACTGCAAGGGTTTGCTCATCCATATCTAAAAGATCGAGCAGCTGGTTATATGGCAATATATGCCACATCCTGCGTATAATGGTTATGTAGCCTTTTTTGAGCCATATATCGCTTGTTTGAGGATTATTAAATCCCATATCCAAGGCAGCTTTTGTTACGTTTGACTCAGTTGTATTCAAAATTTCAGCTATCTTTTGAGGAGTAACATATTCATAAGCTCTAAATATAAAAGCTTGCATTTTAGTCGGAAAGTGCAAAAGCTCCAATGTTTTTTTACCGAGTTTCGGAAGTTTAAACAACATAGAATCCACCTGTGCTTTACGATATTTTATATTGAAATGCTATCATATATCGAATAAATTGTCAATCAAAAACAATTAAGAGAAGCTCATATTTTTAAATATAATATGGTCTTACTGCTCCCCAATAGTTGACAACATCACTATTAGAAGGTTATGTTTTTATTGACATATAGTATAGAGCGGACTATAATAGTTGCATAGGAAACTGTTGCGGATGCAACTAATTTGTTTTTTCGAGGTGGATTATGGCAAAATTTATGAAAATGCTTAATAACATCAGCCGTTCTCAAGCTATATACAGAAGCAGTAAAATATCTGCAGACGACCTGCAAAGCAGTCATTATGCCTACGCACTTGCGATATGTCGCGAGCCCGGAAGGTCACAAGACGAACTTGCCGCAGAGCTTTGTGTAAACAAAAGTACAGTGGCGAGAAATCTTAATTACCTGCAAGAAAAGGGCTATGTTTCAAGAGAAGCCATACCCCAAGACAAACGACAGCTATCGGTCTTCCCTACCGAAAAGCTGCTGAAAATAATCCCAGAAATCCGGGAAGTATCGAGAGAGTGGAGAAGGCTTCTTTCCGCAGGAATACCGGAAGCAGAACTATTAGTGTTCGACTCGGTGCTCCAACGTATGGAAGCTAAGGCACGAGAAATTTTGGAGGAGCAAGAGTAAAACAAATGAAATGGGTTTTTAGATATTTGAAGCCGTTAAGCTCCAGAATAACGGTTGGGATTACTATTAAAACTATCGGCACTGTATCCGAGCTTATCATTCCCTTTTTATTGAGTTACATATTGGAGTATGTTATCAAGACAAACGATATAAAAAGAATTCTGTTTTTCGGGGTTCTTATGGTAATTTGTGCCCTTGGCGCCAGCCTCGGTAACATAATAGCAAACCGAATGGCAGCTAAAACCACTATGATTTTTTCCACAGGTATGAGGAGGGATCTGTTCTTAAAAACCCTCAGACTTTCAGCAAAAAGTACCGACCGCTTCACCATACCTTCCTTGGAGTCAAGGATAACCTCTGATACGTATAATGTGCAGAACTTTATCGGTATGATACAAAGAATGGGCATTCGTGCTCCGATTCTGCTGCTTGGCGGAACAGTAATCACAATGGCTATGGACGAAAAATTGGCACTGGTGATGATAGCCACACTGCCTGTAATTTTCGTTGTGGTATATAGCATATCGCGAATGGGTGTACCGCTTTATACCAAGGTACAGCAATCGGTGGATGGAATGGTAAGAGTTGTACGTGAGGATGCCCAAGGCATACGTGTTATCAAAGCATTATCTAAGATAGATTATGAAAATGCCCGCTACGATAAAGCCAATCTGACACTTCGCCGCAACGAAACAAGGGCAGGAACGATTATGGGTGTAGTAAACCCGATTATGACCCTGCTGATGAACGGCGGTATTGTTGCGGTGGTAGCGGTCAGTGCTTATTTCGTTGCAAAGGGTACTTCCTCTGCCGCCACGGTTATTGCATTTATGCAATACTTCACGCTGATATCTATGGCTATGATGTCGCTGTCAAGAATGTTCGTTATGTACACGAAATGTGCCGCTTCTGCCAAAAGAATTTCCGAGGTTTTAGAGCAGACAAGCGAGCTTATGGAAATCCCGGACGATGGCAAGGGCGACCCCTCGCTTCATATTTCCTTTGAAAGTGTGAGCTTTTCATATCTCGGTAAGGAAAGCAACATAAAGGACATTTCCTTCTCTCTTAAAAAGGGAGAAAGCTTAGGAATTATCGGTGCAACGGGTAGCGGAAAATCCACTATTTTGAGGTTGCTGATGCGTTTTTACGATGTGGATTCGGGTGTTATCCGTATAAACGGAAGGGACATACGTTCATACAGCCCCGAAACACTTACCTCCATGTTCGGTGTAGTGTTCCAAAACGACTTTATCTATGCCGATACTGTAGAGGAAAACATACGTTTCGGCAGAGATATCCCGAAGGCTGATATAGTAAAAGCCGCCAAAACTGCACAGGCTCACGAATTTATAACCTCATTTTCTGACGGATATTCCCACGAAGTCACAACCGCAGGTACAAATCTATCGGGCGGTCAGCGACAACGTCTGCTTATTTCCCGTGCTATTGCAGGCAATCCCGAAATATTGATACTTGACGACTCCTCTTCGGCACTTGACTACAAAACCGATGCAAATCTTCGCTTGGCACTCAGTCAGAACATACCCGACTCCACCGTTATAACTGTGGCACAAAGAGTCAGCTCGGTTAAAAACTGCGACCTGATATTGGTTATTGAAAACGGCGTTATCATCGGCAAAGGCAAGCACGAGGATTTAATGCAAAACTGTGCAGAGTATAAAGAGATTAGCGATTCTCAAATGGGAGGTGCTTTTCTTGACTGATAAAAAACAAAAGACGAAAAATAAAAAAGGAATATTCCTTCGATTGGGGAAATATGTTCTCGCTCAATGGCCCCTTTTTATTACAGCCTTGATTCTTACCCTCGGCTCCAATCAGCTGTCCCTGTTGGGCCCGCGATACTCAGGTGCCGCCATTGATGCTATAGAAAGTGCAGACGGTGTTGACTTCCCTGCCGTTTGGCAAAACATTGGATATATGCTTGGTTGCTATGTTATATCGGCATTGCTTGCATACATTCTTTCAGTGGTGATGATAAGGCTCAGCCAACGTATCATATACAAAATGCGAAAGCAGGTGTTTGAAAAACTAACCACGCTTCCCGTAGGTTATTTCGACACCCACGCAACGGGAGATATAATCAGCCATCTGTCCTACGATATCGACACCATCAACAGTACCCTTTCCCACGACCTTGTTCAGATTATGACAAGTCTATATACAGTTATCGGTTCTCTCGTTTTTATGTGGCAGATTTCCAAACCGATGATACTTATATTTGCCTTAACCGTTCCCGCTTCCCTGCTGTTCACCCGCTACCGCTCTAAAAAAGTCAGACCCCTTTTCAGCAAGCGATCTAAAAAATACGGCGAGCTTAACGGTTTCGCGGAGGAAATGCTGTCAGGCTCCCGCACTATTTCGGCTTACGGTACCCAAGAAGTTGTGGCTTCCCGCTTTAACAAAATAAATGACGAAGCTATGGACGCATTTTATAAAGCTGAATACAACGGTGCATTGCTTTTCCCGACTATAAATCTAATCAACAATATTTCGCTGACCCTTGTTGCAGTAATTGGTGGAATACTGTATATGTTCTCTCAAAACGGCAGTATTCTTGCAGGCTCCGCTTTCTTCATAACCCTTGGCGGTGTGGCACAGTTCGTGCAATATTCAAGGAAATTTGCGGGACCTATCAACGAGTTTTCCAACATCTTACACGAAATCCAATCGGCTTTTTCAGCGGCAGAACGCGTATTCACCATTCTCGACGAAGAACCCGAAAAAGAGGATACGGAAAATGCTGATGATTTGAAAGAAGTTGTGGGTGAAGTTCGGCTGCAGGACGTAAGCTTCGGGTATACCGAAGATAAAACCATACTTAAAAACGTAACGGTTAATGCTAACAAGGGGCAGACTGTGGCAATCGTTGGACCTACGGGTGCAGGAAAAACCACCATAATCAATCTACTTATGCGGTTTTACGACCAACAGAAGGGCAAAATATTGATTGACGGAATACCCTCCATAGATATTAAAAGAGCAGATTTGCGGCTTGCTTTTAATATGGTGCTTCAGGACACCTGGCTTTTCTACGGAACCATCTACCAAAACATCATATACGGCAGAGAGGATGCCACCCCCGAGGAGGTTTACGCGGCGGCAAAATCCGCCAGAATTGACACCTATATAAATAGCCTGCCTGAGGGCTACGACACCATATTGTCCGACGACGGTGTTAATATTTCAAAAGGACAAAAGCAGCTGATAACCATTGCCCGTGCGTTTCTTTCGAAGGCACCAATTCTCATTCTCGACGAGGCTACCTCTAACGTTGACTCCCGCACCGAGATACAGATACAGAATGCGATGACCGAGCTGATGAAAAACAAAACCTGCTTTATCATCGCCCACAGACTTTCTACAATACAGAATGCTGACACTATACTTGTGGTGAAGGACGGAGAGATAATCGAACAAGGCAACCACGAGGAATTGATTAACAAAGGTGGCTTCTACCACTCCTTATATCACTCTCAGTTTCACTGATTATGGAATCTGATGCTTTTGTACGTTAAACTACCCATGCTTGTCACCAAAAACGACCCGGATAAAATCGGGTCGTTTTGTTCTGCAACTAATATATACTGATAAACTTTATATTATCACAATCCGTATTTCCGCTAATGCTTCTTATTTGTCTGTTTGCGTAGGTTGTGAAATGATAGCTGAAAGAGGCTCTGTCTGCACAGGCGGTATAGACCGTCTGCCATTCCCTGCCGCTGTCGGTTTTTACACAACCCTTAGGTACCGAAACGCCGCCCATTATATGAAAAAAGCGGTTAATTTCAGCGGTTTTTTCGGCTTCTCTTGTGGTGTGATTTTTTAAAAACACCGCCTTTACAAAGCGAGATGTTGAAGTGAAATCCCCGGGTAAACCAATACCTCCTAAACCGCCGCAGTATTTATCCAACTCCGCTTTGGGGCAAAGGGTATTATCGGGTTGGTGAGAAGTTAAGTGCATATATTCCGTCAGATGATATATATGGTACGGAAATGGCGGATTATTGGTCAGCACTCCTACAGGATTTTCGTAAATCTGCAAGCCATCGGCGGGTGATTCAACCGTTACTGCAGAATTCTTATCGGCAACTATCCAATGCAGAGGTGTAGAGGGTATGCTTTCGGAAAAATTATCATTTGTGATATTAGTGCTTCTGAGTTTTTTCACCGCTTCCTTAACGTTGCGGCACCCCCCTAAAAGCCAGGGTATAAGCTCGAAAGAAGCTACGTTATATTTATTATCTATCGGCTTATGATACACCGCGTTCTTTGGAAAGTTAAGTCCTGCGGCGGAAAGCCCCCACTCATTGGTTGCATCAAAATACAACGGCTTATCACCCACGCGGCAGGCAATTCCGATCATTGCAAAATGGCAAGTCATCGGTTCTTCGTAAAGAAAGCCGAGCCCTATATTCTTAGGAGTTACAGCCACCTGCTCTCCATAGCTACGGTCGGCATCCAAAGTTCTGCCGAAAAGATTGCCGTCGTTAATTGCGGTACACATATCTTCAAGTCCCCTTTCTGTTTGTAGGGTTCACCCGTAGCAGAGAACTTATACAAATAATTATCACACAAAAAGCCCACGGAATAACCGCGGGCTTAAAAATTTACTATTTAGGAACATTGCCAAGGAAAATTTCTTCCCAGGATTTATCGGGTGCACCCTTTTCTGTGACCGCTATATAGGATTTATGGTTTCTGCAACGGTGAAGGTAATCGTGGATGTCCTCTTGGTATTCGGCTCTGCCTGTGGTGTGGGTAAGAACCCTATGCTTCAGATCAAGCGCAACTACCTTGTAGCTACGGGGTTTATCAAGCTTGGCTATTACCTCGCCGTATTTGTCCACAAGGCCCGAATATGCGATGTCATATTTATTATCATTCTGACAAGAGAGAACGTACATTGAATGGTCGATGGCACGGGCGCGCATCTTGTGTTCCCACTGGGGCTTCAGAGTGTCGCCGTATAGCGGATAGATAAGAAGGTCAACATCCTTGGCACCGTAGGCTGCGGCAACCTCGGGGAAATAGTTATCGAAGCAAATCATTATTGCCACTCTGCCGATATCCAAATCGAACACAGGATATTCCTGACCGTTGGCAAGACCTCTTATTGCGGTTTCGCTATGGGTTAAGTTACACTTGCAGTATCTTCCCACAAAATCACCGTTGCGGTCAAGAATATAAGCGGAGTTATAAACCCTGCCGTCCTCGTGGTTATAGTAGTAATCCCAGGGCACGATATAGGCGTTGTATCTCTTTGCAAGTTTGCTCATTCTTTTCTGCCATTCGCCCGAAACCTTATCCAAAAGCTCGGGGGTTTCTACTATTTCTCTGCAGCTGAGATACTGAAAAGCCTCGGGCATACACACGATATCTGCTCCCTCTTTAAGGGTGGCTTCAACTAAGGATGCCATCATATTCTGGCTTTCTTCACGGGTTTGTCCTTCGATTATTTCAACCTGTATTAAACCTATTTTTGCCATAATTAATCCTCCATTTTAAAGCTTACGGTCTTACCGCATTGTGTAACGGTAACGGAATTTCCGCAAAGAGTAACCATCGGCTCTTCACCAACGTTACCTGTGGAAGTGTAAAGCACCTTGCAACCGATTATGTATTCACCAGCAGGGAGCACCTCGGTGGAATAAGCGGGATATATTGCCTGGGGAGCAAGGAGATGCATACCGGGGTGAGTACCCACAGGTGCATATTTCACTTCACCGTCGAATACAGCCTTGATGCTGCTTACGGTATTTCCCTTTTTAACCGAGTTGCCCGAGGCAACATAGTTATCGTCACGGGTGCCCACTGTGAAACCGCCTTCGTTGATAATATAAGGTCTCGAAAGCTTAACCCTGTGCATTCTGACATGCCAGCCGCCGAAAAGAGGAACAACGTAAGAGGTTATCTCGCTTTCCTCGTCGTTGGAGAAAGGAATCTGCTTTGACACAAGCAGGTCCTTTTCGGTGGAAATTGTGAAAATCTCGCTTCGTTCAGATGCCATTCTGCCGTTGGGGGTAACCAATGAAATCATATTGTCCGAAGCAGTTTTATCCCTTGTAGAGATGGCAAATCCCGAACGGGAGTTATAGCAGAACTTACCGTAGAAGCCACTCATATCATTGAAGGTATGACCGAAGAAATCGTCCTGGTAATAGTGCATTGAGTTGTTATAAAGGGTGACACCGCCGAAGTCGTTTTCCCCCGTCAGCACTATGCCGATTTTTTCATTTGGACATTTTAATGTGTAATCGCTTTTTTCCAAGGGCATAGCAGAAGCCTCTGCCTTCCACAAGGGGTGGTCTTCGTCGCATAGCAGACACATAAAACCCTCGGTATAGCAAGCACTTGCACCGTCTGTAGCATAGCATTCAGCAAAGGTGGGAGACTCGTAAAGATAGCCGCAATGCAACATTCCATCGGGAGCCGGTATGCTTCCTTCTAAGAAGTAAGCAATGTTTTTGAGGATTATATTTTTAGCAAGTCCCAAATCTATATCACAGCCGCACTTTGCCGCCAGTCCGAAATTACTCACCGCCGCAAATCGATAGCTTAAAGACCTGCCGAAAGCCGCCATTCCGCCATCGGAATCGAAAAAGTTCACATAGAAACGGATAAACTCCTCACAACGCTTTTTGTACATTTCGGCACGGGCACTGTAGTCGGGATGGTTTTTATCGGCAATCAAAATCCACAAAAGAGTATAGGTCTGATGCGCCCAGGCTTCGTAGTAATCAAACCTGCCCAGCTTTCCGTCATAGTACCAGCCGTTGCCGATATAAAGCTTTTCCAATTCTTCATAGGCGGCGGCAAGCGGTGCGTCGGCTTCTTGGCAGGGGTAACCCAAGCGACGTAAAAGCTCGATACAAAACACCGGATACCAGTAGTGGTTGTTGGGCCAGGAGTCGTTAATGGCAATAAGAGACCATTTATATATCCACTTAGCTATGCTGTCCTGCTTTTCTTTGGGAAGAATATCCCAAAGCTGCTCCTTGGCAAAGTATACGGTCACAAGGTATGCCGCCAGTTCGGTTACGGCTTGGTTGGCAAAGCCGATGAGGTTATAATCGGTTACATTGCGGTCAAAGCTACGTTCGCCGTTTTCCTCGGTGCCTTCGGTTATAACCAGATTTATGAAGTCAACTGCACGGACTTTTTCGCCCTTGAGATTGAATTTCAAATCTCTTTCTTTAAGTAGAGGTGCAATGCCCCACAAAGGGCGGAAAAGCTCCTCGATGGCGGTAACCTCATAGCCCACCATATCGGAAACCACAAACTGTTCCCTGTCTATATAGCGTTTAGCTACCACCTCAAATAGGGAGATATACATTTTTTCTGCCGCTGTCAGCAGTTCTTTTCGTGTTGTTATCATTTGAATATTATTCCCCTTTCTTCGGTGGATGACAGATAAGTGCCGATACGTTTTTCAGGGTTATTTCGCCTATACCGTAGGGGATAAAAAATTTATCACCCTTTGCCGCTTCAATTACACCACTGTCGTATTCTACAAAGCCCTTTCCATCGGTTACAACAACCGATAAAAAGCTTTCCGGAGTGAAGCTATAGGACTTAGCATCTATTTTATCGAGAGCAAAGAAGGGAGTGTCCTCATATGTTACGAGAGGAATCAGATTATAGTCCTCGGCGTTTTGTGGCTGGTGTTTTAGGAAGCAAAATGCCTCTGTGTCCTCGCGGGAAAGTCCGTTATAATTAAAGCAGTCCAGCATTTTTTCAACACCGAGACCGTAGTGAATCTGCATAGGTGTCAGCTTTGCACCGTAAGCGGTGGTGGTTTCGGTACGCATTGTGTAGTCGCAGGGCTGCTGAATTTCCAGCAAGAAAAGACCTGCACCGATTGCATGGGGCATACCGCCGCGTACCAGTACCGTGTCACCAACCTCAGGGGTGAATTTATGCAGACAACTGAGCATTCCTTCTATATCCTGCTTTTCGAAAAGCTCCCGCCATTTTTCCTTGGTTATACCCGGCTTGAAGCCCAAGTAAATGCAGGCTTCCTCCGAACGCTTGGAGATTATATGCCAACACTCGGTCTTGCCAAAGGGAGTGCCGAAATGAAGCTTGGAATAATCGTCGGTGGGATGCACCTGTATGCCCAATCTTTCCCCTGCATCAAGGAGCTTTGTAAGAAGCGCGGGCTCGGTTCTGCCAATGCCGAAATCCTCGGTCGCAGCATAGTCGGTGATATATCCTTCCCCAACTTTTGATATGCCTTCCTTTTCTACATACTGAGGGTTTTTGGCTTCCAAAAAGGAAGAAATCCAATCCTCGGGATAGTCGCTGTCGGAAGGGTTAGGGTATCCCAAAAACTCCTCCAAAAGCTTGCCGCCACGATAGGTACGCCAAACCCTTGTGGGTAATTGCTTTAACGGTTTTTTCATTTTACTTCCTCCAAAACTACCTGCTGAGGTGCGGCGGTTACGGTTATATCAACCGCTTTGCCTAACAGTTCTGTGATATGGGCGGTGCTTTCCTTGTCAGAATAGTTGAAGCAATAAAGGAAAAGTCCATTTTCGGTTTCGGAAATACGGATGATAAGGTCACCCTCTGCTTTTATCTGTCGCAGGTCGAATCTGTCGGCAATATCGGCTACAAATTCCCTGACGGTTTTGTCCCCTGTTTTGGCGTAGCCGTGGAAAATGTCGGAATTAACGGCTATGGTTTCGCCTTTACCTAAGCTATTATAAACCACAGCGGCATCGCCGTTCTCGAAGCTACCTTCGACAGTTCCCTTAGCGTCGGTTATTTCGTGGGTGTAATAACCCTCTATTTTTTTACCGTCGGATAAAGTTGCGGTGAGTCCAACGTAGTCGGTGTCGAGCCATTCGTAGCCGAACAGTTCGGAAAGTCCCCAACCCGGCTGGTCGGCACAAGCCAAGGAAAGCTCGTCCACTGCGGCAAGCCTGCCCGAGGTGAGAATTTTGCCACCATTGTTCACATATTCTTTAAGGACTTCTGCGTTTTTCTCGCTCATTACAATATGATTTGTGAGAACTATAAAGGGATAGCTATCTATTTCGTCAAAGGTGATGACGTCACATCTTACATTATTGTCGTAAAATGCTTTGTAGGTGCCGTGGAGAGAGGTGAGATATATGTCGTTCTCTACCTGATAAGCATCGGTATATGTACGCTGCAAATCCTCGCAAAGGGGGTCGTAAACCAGACCAACCTTGGATTTTATGGGCTTCATTATGCCGTGGCTGAGGGTTTGTCTGATTTCGGTGGCGGCTTCCAGACGCTCGGTGGGTCTGCCCTTATAGTCCACAAGTCCGCGACCCAAGGTCTGAAGCCCCTTGTCAAACTGACGCCACATCCAATAAACTATTCCCTTGGCACCTGCGGCGGCGGCTTCCATACACCATTGCTTCAATTCGTATGGACGGACTGCGGTGGTGGGGTTGAACATAGCCTGGGTGTGGGTCTGCATTTCGGAAATAAGGAAGCCCTTTCTTTTCGAAGCGGCATAGAAGCCGTCAAAAATCTGCCAACGCTCGGCGGGTTCCATACAGCCTCCTACCTGCTTGGGGTAGAAGGACATACCGATTTCATCGGCAACGTCAAGAAGCGCAAAATCGTCCTGAGGACGGTCATAGCTACCTGCTCTCGATACCATAGAATGAATATTGTCGGCAATGAGGAAATGCTCCGAGTCAACGGCTCTCACGGCATCAGACCAGTTTTTCATAAACCTTGTGATGGATGCCTTCTTAAAGGCGGCATGGTCAGCTCTGGGCATAACGCTCATCCACATCCAGGTTTCAAATCTAATCTGAGACCAATCGCTGTAGGTACGCTCCCATACGTCGTTAAGCTTTTCAATGGTGCCATATTTTTCGCGAAGCCAAGTTCTGAATTCGCCGAGGGTATATTCATCGAAGGAGCGGAACATTGTTTCGTTGAAAATATCGTAGCCAATAAGGGCGGGCTTATCACGATATGCCGTTGCAGCGGCGGAAAAATGCTTGCATATAAGCTCGTTTACCTCGGGATGAAAGTAGCTCAAAAACCCAAAGCTG
>JAZNQM010000142.1:0-3620 GCA_045590175.1 Acutalibacteraceae bacterium
ATATTAAAATAATAATACCTCTATTAAATTTTTCAAAACAATCAAATTAATTACAATTTATACCCTCAATATGGATCAAGAAATTATTTTTTAAAAAATCTCTTGACATTACAGAAACCTTGTGGTAGTATATATAGGCACCAGAAAAAAGGTGCTCTGTGTGGGAGCATAGCTCAGCTGGGAGAGCATCTGCCTTACAAGCAGAGGGTCATAGGTTCGAGCCCTATTGTTCCCACCATTTTTTGGCCTGGTAGTTCAGCTGGTTAGGACGCTAGCCTGTCACGCTAAAGGTCGTGGGATCGAGTCCCATCCAGGTCGCCAGTTAAATATGCGGATTTAGCTCATCTGGTAGAGCGCCACCTTGCCAAGGTGGAGGTAGCGAGTTCGAGCCTCGTAATCCGCTCCAGAAATTCCAAGTCTTTGTACTTGGAATTTTTTTATCCACTGTGAGTGAGGTAGTATCTCATCAATCTGTTAGGACTGCATATCCACGCGTAGTGTGTATCAAATTATATATCCGAAGAAGTACATTCATTATAATACAAAGCTTAAATAACAAGGAAAGAAGTAACAAAAAATGGTCTGATTTTTGTAATAATACGCTAATTTTTTTGCAGTTTCAATAATTTATTGTCTTTTTATTAACATATTGTTGACAATATTTTTATTATAAAAAACTTGACAACTGCTTTTTTGTATTATATCATTATATTTACGATATTTTTTTAAACTATTTTTAGTTTGGAGGAAAAATAATGGATAAATTTATCGAACTGTATATGCCTTTTGTAATTTTGGCCGGTTCAGTTATTGCTTTGCTTTTTGCGATCTTTACTGCCAAAAAGGTTATGGGCTTCTCTGAAGGCACGGAGCGTATGCAAAAAATTGCCGCTTCTATCCGACAGGGTGCTAACGCATACTTGAAAAGACAGTACACCGTTGTTTCTGTTTTCTTTATTTGTATGTTTGTTGTGCTTTGTGTTATGGCAGCCTTCGGTTTATTAACCTGGTTTGTACCTTTTGCATTTGTAACAGGTGGTTTCTTCTCCGGCCTTTCCGGCTTCGTTGGTATGAAAATTGCTACTGCCGCCAACGCTCGTACAGCTAATGCTTGTATTGGTGGACTTAACAAGGGTCTTCGCGTAGCGTTTTCCGCAGGCTCTGTAATGGGCTTTACCGTTGTTGGTCTCGGTCTTTTTGACATTTCTCTTTGGTTCATTCTTCTTAAGTTTGTATTCAAGCTGGATGCTGCAGCTATCACAAGTGCAATGCTGACCTTTGGTATGGGTGCATCTTCAATGGCTCTCTTTGCCCGTGTCGGCGGTGGTATATTCACCAAGGCTGCCGACGTTGGTGCTGACCTCGTTGGTAAGGTTGAAGCAGGCATCCCCGAGGACGACCCCCGTAACCCCGCCGTTATTGCCGATAACGTTGGCGATAACGTAGGCGACGTTGCAGGTATGGGTGCCGACCTTTACGAATCTTACGTTGGCTCTATTATCTCTGCCTGTGCTTTGGGTGTTACAGCCTTCAGTAGCTTTAAAGCTATGGCACTTCCCATGATGATGGCTGCTATCGGCATTGTAGCTTCTATAATTGGTTCTTTCCTTGTTCGCACAGGTGAAAGCACCGAGCAGAAGCAGTTGCTCAAAGCTCTTAGCCGCGGCACCAACTTTAGTGCTATTCTTATTGCAATTGTTGCTCTGCCTCTGACCTACTTTATTTTAGGCGACATCAAGTTCTATGTTCCAATTGTAGCCGGTCTTCTTGCAGGTGTTCTTATTGGTAAAGCTACCGAGTACTACACCTCTGATACCTACAAGCCCACCAAGAAGCTTTCTGATACCAGTGAAACAGGCTCAGCCACCATTATCATCGGTGGTATCAGCCTTGGTATGCTGTCAACCGTTCTTCCTATAATTATTGTTGGCATCTGTATTTTAGTATCCTTCTTTGTTGCCGGTGGATCTATTGCTTCTCCCGACGCCGCAAAGGGTCTTTACGGTATAGCACTTGCCGCTGTTGGTATGCTTTCTACCTTGGGTATAACCCTCGCAACCGATGCATACGGTCCCGTTGCTGATAATGCGGGTGGTATCGCCGAAATGGCAGGACTTGACCCCAGCGTTCGCGAAAGAACCGATGCTCTTGATTCTTTGGGTAACACCACAGCCGCAACAGGTAAGGGCTTTGCAATAGGTTCTGCTGCTTTAACCGCTCTTGCTTTGGTTGCTTCTTATATTGATAAAATCAAAGAGGTTGCAGCCGCAGCTGGTGAAACTGTAGCAGAAAGCTTTGATATAATGAACCCCGTTGTTTTGGTTGGCCTTTTCATCGGCGCTTGTTTGCCCTTCGTGTTTGCCGCCTTCACAATGGAATCTGTTGGTAAGGCAGCACAGTCTGTAGTTCGAGAGGTTCGCCGTCAGTTCAAGGAAATCACAGGACTTATGGAGGGTAAAGCAGACCCCGACTATGCTTCTTGTGTTGACCTTTGCACCCGTTCCAGCCTTCGCGAAATGATTCTCCCCACAGTGGTTGCAATCGTTACTCCCGTTGTAACAGGTCTCGTGCTCGGTTATCAGGGTGTTGTAGGACTTTTGGCAGGCGCTACTGCAACAGGTTTCCTTATCGCAATCTTTATGTCCAACTCCGGTGGTGCTTGGGATAATGCTAAGAAGTATATCGAAAGCGGAGTCCATGGAGGCAAGGGTAGTGATTGCCATAAGGCTGCTGTCGTAGGTGACACAGTTGGTGACCCCTTCAAGGATACTTCGGGTCCTGCAATCAATATTCTCATCAAACTCCTTTCAATGGTATCCATTGTTTTCGCGGCTCTGGTATTTAAAATTCACATTTTCTGATAAAAACACATTAAAAAGCCTCGTTTTTTTCGAAAAACGGGGCTTTTTTGTATTGACTTTAGCGCTTTAGTGTGCTAAAATGCTATATATCAATTTTTACGGAGTGTAAAGAAATATGCATAAGTTTAAAAAAGATACAGTTGATAAGCTATTTGAAGCAATTCTTACCCTTAAAACCGTTGAGGAGTGCTACAGCTTTTTTGAGGATGCTTGTACTATCCAGGAGATTGAAGCGATATCACAGCGTTTCGATGTCGCCCGCAATCTTTGTCTTGGAAAAAGCTATGCTGACATCAACAAAATAACAGGGGCCAGCACCGCTACAATATGCAGAGTGAGTAAATGTATTAACTATGGTGACGGTGGCTACAAACTCGCAATTGACAGAATAGAGGGCAATGATAATGCTTAACAGTAAACTACTTAAAAATGAGGAAAAGGCAATCTACGCTCTCCGACAGCTGTACTCGGGCTATGGATATTCTCAATTCAAAATGAGTAAGTTCGAGGAATATGATTTCTATGTTAGAAATATGCACTCCCTTATTTCTAACGGTATAATCACATTTACTGACACCACAGGAAAGCTTATGGCACTAAAGCCCGACGTAACCTTGTCTATAATTAAAAATTCCAAGGATATCGAAGGCTTTGTTACCAAGCTTTACTACGACGAAAGTGTGTATCGTATTTCAGGCGGTTCAGGTTCCTACAAGGAAATAACACAGACAGGTCTTGAATGCATTGGAGACATAGGGG
>JAZNQM010000143.1:0-14529 GCA_045590175.1 Acutalibacteraceae bacterium
TCCAAGTCGCAGGTCGCGGATAATCTCCATACGCTCCATTGTGTCTACGTCATAGTGCATATATCGAACCTTGATGTCCAGGTTCTCTAAATATTCCGTAAGGTCTTCCGCCATCTTCTTTGTGAGGGTGGTTATCAGCACACGCTCTTTGCGTTCCACCCGCAGGTTGATTTCCGACACAATGTCGTCAATCTGCCCCTCGGTGGGCTTGACGGTGATTTCGGGGTCAAGGAGTCCCGTGGGTCTGATGACCTGTTCTGCAATTTGTACCGAAAGATTTCTCTCGAACTCCTGAGGGGTTGCCGAAACGAAAACTACCTGATTTACGTGGCTGTAAAATTCGTCGAAGTTGAGAGGGCGGTTGTCAAAAGCCGAGGGCAGACGGAAGCCGTATTCCACAAGGTTTTCCTTTCTGGCTCTGTCGCCGCCGAACATTCCCCGTACCTGAGGTACCGTAACGTGGGATTCGTCAATAAAGAGCAGAAAATCCTCGGGGAAGTAGTCCAGCAATGTGAAGGGGACACTGCCCGCAGGTCTGCCCGACAGCACTCGGGAGTAGTTTTCAATACCCTTGCAGATGCCGATTTCTCGGAGCATCTCCACGTCGTATTCGGTACGCTGACGGATTCTCTGTGCCTCAATCAGCTTGTCCTGAGATTTGAAATATTCTACCCGCTCCTCCATCTCTTTGAGGATGTTCTGCAGGGCTTCCTCCTTTTTGTCGTCGGGAACAATGTAGTGGCTGGCGGGGTATATGGCTATGTGTTGCAGGCGGCTTTTTAACTCGCCCGTCAGGGTGTTTATCTCGGAAATTCTCTCCACCTCGTCGCCGAAAAACTCAACGCGGATGGCGGTGTCGCCGGAATAAGCGGGGAATATCTCCACAACGTCACCACGAACGCGGAACTTGTTGCGGATGAAGTTAATGTCATTACGTTCGTACTGCAGCTTCACCAACTTGCGAAGCAGGGCATCCCGCTCCAGCTCCATACCTTCGCGGATGGAGATTATCATGTTTCGATAGTCAATCGGGTTACCGAGGGAATATATGCAGGAAACTGAAGCCACGATTATAACGTCGTTTCGCTCCGACAAAGCACAGGTCGCCGAGTGGCGAAGCTTGTCGATTTCGTCATTAATGGCTGAATCTTTTTCAATGTAGGTGTCGGTGCCGGGAATGTATGCCTCGGGCTGATAATAATCGTAGTAGGAAACAAAATACTCCACCGCATTCTCAGGGAAGAATTCTCTGAACTCAGTACATAGCTGTGCGGCAAGGGTTTTATTGTGAGCAAGAACCAACGTCGGCTTGTTTGCGTTGGCGATTATATTCGCCATTGTAAAGGTCTTACCACTACCCGTAACACCAAGTAAGGTCTGCTCTTTATAGCCCTTTTTCACACCGTCGCTCAACTTTTCAATCGCCTGGGGCTGGTCACCCGTGGGCTTATACTCACTGTGCAAAATAAACTTGTCCGGCATATTCTCACTCCTCAGCCTAATCCTTCTGCAGGTTAGTATACCACAAAACACAGCATAAGTAAACAAAAAGCAGATGCTTTTTTGTAGCATCTGCTTTTCGTAAAGATTTACTTATTTAGTTTTCTTTGCCTTATAGTTTGACCAGGCGGAGTAATATCTCTTGCCGTTTACGCTCTTGAAGGTACGAACTCGGAAGTAATAGGTCTTATTGGATTTCAAACCTTTGAACGTATAGCTCGTTGCTTTATATCCTTTGCGTGTTACGGTTTTAGCACTCTTGAATTTTTTGGAGGTAGAGCTTTGAATCTGATAACCGCTAACCTGATTTTTCTTTTTGGAAACAGTAACTTTCAGACTGGTTTTGCCTGCCTTGACTTTGGAAATCTTCGTAGCAGGCGGGTTGATTGTGAAACTGAAGGATTTAGAGCCCTTATAGTAGCCTTTTAATTTAACGGTTATTTTATACTTTCCGGCATTTTTGCAGCCCTTAGAGTAGCTGACGGTGTAATCAGTGTCCTTTTTAAGCTTCTTACCGGACGAATCCTTAACGGTAACAGTGGGTTTTTGAACCTTACCGTTGTAGATGTATGAGGCCTTGGAAATCTTGATGGTCTTTACCTTTTTAACCTTGATTGTGCCGCTGCCCCATCCGCAGTTGCTACACTTTTCAGTAACGCTTCCGTCTTTGGAAAGTGTGGCTTTGACAGATGTATTCTTTATTTTGTGGTCTTTAGCACAATTGGGATTTACGTTAAGATAGACACCATTGTCCAATTGCAAGAATGGTAAACCTTGAGATTTAAGAGTATAGAAACCAAACCAAACCTCTTCTGTTTTACCGGGTTCAATTACAGTGTCATAATGTGGTAAATCTCCGAAGGTACAGGTATCGATTAATGTACTTTCATGTCCGGAAGGAAGATATGCACTTGCCCAGTTAATGGTATCTCCTGCATAAAGTTCTTTTTTACCATTGTTTTTAATTTCGAACTTCAACAAAGTCCATTGACAATTGAATTGATCGTTGGGATTGTACATATTTTCCTCAACTGCCATTTTTTCTGCTTCATCGCCTATGTACATATCGGTTAGCTGAATGGTATAAGGATTTTTAACATTAGAAATATTCAGCTTTTTCCAAGCACTAACAGCATTTTTGATGCCTTTTTTAGGTGCATTAACTTTAGTATTTACTTTCGAAGTGAAATGAGTTTTTGAACTCTTAAAAGTATTATTAAGGCTCATTTCTTTGGTGGGTTCTACCAAGGTAACGGTAGAGGTATTGGTAGAAGGAGCGGTGTTCCAATTATAAAAACTATAAAATTCTTTTTCAACTACTATTTTGTATGTTCCGGCTTCATATCCCGAGGTGTCCCAATCGACCTTGAGTGAACCGTAGTTGCTGTATTTGTTGTTAATATCAAAATCAGAGTTTGCACACAAGGTGCCGTTTTCCGAGTATACATTAATGTGTATTCTTTCGTAGTTATACGCAGGTACATAGGTGAAAATTAGCGGTATATTATCTCCGATATAACACGTCATAGCTGTACTTTTGAACATAACGACCGGATAACTTGCTGCCGAAGCACAGATGGAAGTAGGTGCCAGTGCTAATAAAAGCACTAAAAAAATTGATAAAATTCGTTTTTTCATAATAATATGCCTCCTTGGACTTTGGGTAATGAAGTTTTGCAAATTATAGATTAACCATAACTATTTGGTTTTCTTTGCCTTATAGCTTGACCAGGCGGAATAGTATCTCTTTCCGTTTACACTCTTGAAGGTGCGAACTCGGAAATAATATGCTTTTTTGGATTTCAAACCTTTAAAGGTGTAGCTGGTGGATTTGTAACCTTTGAGAGTTATTGTCCTGGCATTATTGAATTTCTTAGAGCTTGAACCTTGCACCTGATAACCGCTAATCTGATTTTTCTTTTTAGAAACAGTAACTTTCAGACTGGTTTTGCCTGCTTTGACTTTGGAAATCTTTGTAGCAGGTGGGACTATGTTGAAATACAAAGACTTCGAGCCTGAGTAAGCGCCCTTGAATTTAATCTTCACTTTGTATTTTCCTACGTTTTTTCTGCCGTTCGCATAGGATACAGTATAGTCGGTACCTTTTTTGAGAGTTTTAGAACCATAAACAACCTTCACAGAGGGAGTTTTCTTGTTGCCGTTGTAGGTGTAGGAGTCTGTTGAAAGTTTTGCTTTGACTTTGGAAGCTGGGGTTTTTGCGGCAGATATAGTAACTTTGTATGATAAATCATTATCGGGATAGCCTTCTATTTGAATATAATGGTATCCTGATTTTTCTGCAGTAAAAGTCCAAATTAGAGTATTAGCACTTACTGTTTCCTTACCATAATACCAATCGTAATCATCCGTTGTGAAGTATTTCTCATCTTGGTTGGGATCAAAGAAAGAGTAGTACATATTACTGTTATAATTAGTGATGCGTACGGTGTATTTTCTTCCTTTTGTCAATTTTGCTTTATAAAAATCACTATCGTCATTTTCGTCAAATACAGCAGACGTTTCTTTGTCATCATATATAGTGGTGGCGGTTTGGTAGTTGTCGTTACCTTCTATTTCAAAGGATGATGTTTTCTTGAACGTAAATTGATAAGAGGTTTTTATCGGGGATGAATCGCTGTAAACATAAAAAGATGGATTGATATCCATATAATAAGTTCCTTCGTCAAGACCTATTTTATATTCATAGTAGTTGTTGAAAATGTCAGTGTCAGCATCTTTATTGCCTGTCCAAATGATTTTTCCGCTTGTATTATACAGGTTGAGTTCGTATGTGCAAACTTCACCTTCATCATCGGTAGGTTTTTCTATAGTGAATTTAATATATCCTCTTTGGGGAACTTTAATTTTGTTATAGCATTTTGCATCGTAATTTGAGTTGGTCCAATAACGTGTATGCCATTTTCCGGCACTCAAATTGATGGCGTTTGTAGGGGTAGTGCCTTTTTCGGCAGCGTTAACAGAAAATGCACACAAGGAAAAAGTGCCGAAAGCAATAGATAATGATAAGATTAATGATAAGAATTTTTTCATAACAATTATCTCCTTTAGAAATTTGTTAGTGTGTTGTGAGAACGTATATTCAAGCCGTAAGGTAAGTGCGATGCCGAAAATACTTGCCGAATAATTTGACCTGAGTTTGTTCTGCGGATGGTTGGATTTTTAGACTTGCAGCATCTGTTACTGCATAGCTGAATCGTTTTTGCTATGCAGCGAAAACAATTCATTGGCGACCCCTCCTTAAAATAAAAAATGCGCCTACCGAAGCAGACGCACAAAAAACGCAAACTCCGATAGTCGCCAAACCAATTCAATATATAGGGCAATAAACACACCAACACATTGATGGAATTTGCATTTTTATCAAATCCATTAATGTTGGTATGCACAATAAAAGATATAACAATCCCTGTAAAAAACAAAAATTGCCCCTTTATAATATTCAATTGGTTTGGCATACCTATATTTTACCACAATGAAAAAAATTATGCAACAATAAAATAAAGCCACTGAAGTTTCGCCTTTGACATAACGATTTATCTTTTTTTGTATTGATTTGTGATAAACGATTGTAAATCAGTATTGCGGGTGAAAATGCTTGTTTTCGCAGTGAGCGTTTGATATAATTGATTTGCAAAAGTTCGAAGGAGAGTGATAGATTTGAAATACAGGGAAGAGCGAACCAATGCAGGAGCCACGAAAAAGGCTTATGTTGACGGCATTGATAAGCTTATAGATAAGTTACAGTGTGAAGCTGAAAAGAGGAGAGGGGAGAAGGGCAAGGACATCCTTCGCAATCCCGAAAAGCACCGTGCCGAATTCCGCAGAATGTTGGGTTGGCCCTTGGTGGATTATACTTCCGAGGCGCTCCCCAATGTCACGATGGAAAAGCTGTCCGACGAGGAGGACTATACCCTCTACCGTGTCGGCGTGGAGATACTGGACGGTCTTACAATGTGGGGGCTTTTCTTTAAATCAGAGGGTAAAAAGCCCTTGGTAATAGTTCAGCACGGCGGTCAGGGTACACCTGAGCTTATTTCGGGGGTCTACGGTGACACCTCTAACTATAACGATATGCTGGAACGTGTGAGGAAGCAGGGTGTTCACGTCTTTGCTCCACAGCTTCTTTTATGGAGTGACGTGTATGAGGTGCCTTATAATCGTAATGCCGTTGACGTTCGGCTTAAACGTCTTGGCAGTTCTGTGGCGTCGTTGGAGATTTTCGGTATTACCCGTATCCTTGACTACTTCGAAGCTCAGGATTATGTGAAGAATTTTGGTATGGTTGGTATGTCCTACGGTGGTTTCTACGCTCTTTTTACCACAGCCTTAGACACTCGCATAAAATCTGCAATTTCTTGCTCATTTTTCAACAAGCGTGACGAGGTCTGCTGGTCTGATTGGACCTGGACGGGTTCCGCCAATCTTTTCGACGATGCTGAGGTGGCGGCACTTGTATATCCCCGCAGACTTTGTATTGAAATAGGGAAGAAGGACGAGCTTTTTAAATATCAATTCGGTGCGGAGTCCTATCAAAAACTGTGTGAACACTGCAGTGAGGTGGGCACCGATTGGGTGGAGCTCATCGTCTTCGACGGCACCCACGAATTCTGCAAATTTGACGAGCCGATTGAAAGATTGATTGCGGATTTAAAAGCAGAATAATCCCACAACCGTTTGTTTTCGCCCTTGCTTGGCGATTTCGAGCGGTTGTTTTTTTGAAATAATGTTGAAAACGAAGACAATAAATGGTATAATACTTAAGCTAAGTTTTGTTTTTGGAGGAGTAGAATATGGCAATCAATTCCACTGAGGAGTTTAAAAGTAAAATCAAACGTGTTCTTATAACCGAGGAGGAAATCGCCGCTGAAATAAAAAAAGCAGGCAAAGAGATTGATAAGCTCTACGACGGCAGACCCATTCTCCTTGTCAGCATTTTAAAGGGAGCCTTTGTATTTATGGCAGACCTTTGCCGTGCTGTTTCCGTACCCTGCGAAATTGGTTTTATGTGTGCAAAGAGCTATTATGAAGGCACTAACTCCAGCGGTATTGTTAATATCACAATGGATTTGGAGCAGGATATCAGCGGCTACCACGTAGTTATCGTCGAGGATATCATCGACACAGGTCGTACCCTCAAAGACGTAGTTAAGCTTCTCAATGCCCGCAATCCTATTTCCTTAACCGTTGTAACCCTTCTTGATAAGCCCTCCCGCCGCGTGGTGGATTTTAAAGCCGATATGTCCCTTTTTGTAATCCCCGACCACTTTGTTATCGGCTATGGGCTGGACTGTGCCGAATATTTCAGAAACCTTCCCTATATAGCTGAATATGATGCAGATTAATTAATTTTGGAATTTCCTAAAATATTTGTGGAAATCTTGTAACCCCTGTGGTATACTGTTATTTGTTAGATTATTTTTAAAAGGTGATAGAAGTATGAATATTATCACAATTCGTGAATTACACAAAAAAGCAAAGGAGTATGAAGGCAAGGAATTGGAGCTTTGCGGTTGGGTGCGTTCTGTTCGTGCCTCTAAAAACTTCGGCTTCATAGTTCTGCACGACGGCACCTTCTTTGAGCCTGTGCAGATTGTCTATGATGAGAAAATCGAAAACTTCGAGGCTGTTTCCAAGCTGAACGTTGGTACCGCCCTTATCGTTAAGGGCAAGGTTATCCTTACCCCCGAAGCTAAGCAGCCCTTCGAAATCCACGCTACCGAGGTTTTCGTTGAGGGTGCTTCCACCCCCGACTATCCGCTTCAGAAAAAGCGTCACACTCTGGAATATTTGAGAAGCATTACCCACCTTCGCCCCCGTACAAACACCTTCCAGGCCGTGTTCCGCGTTCGCTCCCTTGTGGCTTATGCTATTCATAAGTTCTTTCAGGAGAGAGATTTTATCTACGTCCACACCCCCCTTATCACAGGCAGCGATTGTGAGGGTGCAGGCGAAATGTTCAAGGTAACCACCCTTGACCTGCAGAATCCCCCTATGGACGAAGACGGAAAGGTAGACTACAAGCAGGATTTCTTTAATAAGCCCACCAATCTTACCGTTAGCGGACAGCTCAACGGCGAGACCTATGCAATGGCATTCAGAAATATATATACCTTCGGACCTACCTTCCGTGCCGAAAACTCCAACACCACCCGCCACGCGGCAGAGTTCTGGATGATTGAGCCCGAAATCGCCTTTGCAGACCTCAGCGACAATATGATGCTCGCCGAAAGTATGATTAAATACATCATCAACTTTGTTCTTGAGAACGCTCCCGAGGAAATGCAGTTCTTCAACAACTTTGTTGATAAGGGTCTTATCGAGAGATTAAAGCTGGTTGCCTCCTCCGAGTTTGGTCACATTACCTATACCGATGCCATCAAGGAGTTGGAGAAGCACAACGATAAATTTGACTTCAAGGTTTATTGGGGCTGCGACCTTCAGACCGAGCACGAACGCTTCCTCACCGAGGAGATCTTCAAGCGTCCCGTTTTCGTAACCGACTATCCGAAGGAGATTAAGGCCTTCTATATGAAACTTAACGAGGATGGCAAAACCGTTGCCGCTATGGACTGTCTGGTTCCCGGTATCGGCGAAATCATCGGCGGCAGTCAGCGTGAGGACGACCTGGAAAAACTCACTGCCCGCATTGAGGAATTGGGTCTTGATCCCGAGGACTACGGCTTCTATCTCGACCTTCGTAAATATGGCTCTGCCCGTCACGCAGGCTTTGGTCTCGGGTTCGAGCGTTGCATTATGTACGTAACAGGTATGAGCAACATCCGCGACGTAATTCCTTTCCCCAGAACAGTTAACAACTGCGATATTTAAATTTAATCACAAAAGAAGACATCCCCCTTTGCCATTACAGGCATAGGGGGACGTTTTGTTATACGAAAATTAAAAACCTATAGATTTCAGATATTTATAGCTTCTCTCAAGGCAAACGAAGGGGTCTTCGCCGAAACAGTTATCCTGTTCAACCAGGGCATATTCCACTCCTGCATACTTGCAGGCTTGAAGTATTTCGTAGAAATCCGGATTACCGTCACCGCAAACGCAAATAAAAATCATATTTACACCCCCGCGAATTCTTGCGGGGGTGTAGGTGTTTGGGTTGCCCTCTATAAAAAATAGAGGGTGTTTTTGTTGCTTTAACTTGAAAACTCAATTTGGATTTTGTATACTGAAATTATAGGGTCATAAGACTAACAAAAACCTTATGAGGTGATTTTTTGAAATATTGCGACTATGTAAACATAAAGCAGGGAACCGACTCAATTCCCATATATTCCAGCGGAAACACCCTTCCGCTGACTCAATTACCCTTCGCGATGGCATCCTTCTGCCCCGAGACGGTTATAAGAGCTCACCGAAAATGGGAATACCACAAAAATTGGTTTTATAATCCACACCACAAAAGCTCCGGAGGAATCCGTCTTGCCCGTCAGCCCAGCCCTTGGATCGGCGACTATGGTGCACTTGTTTTTTTGCCACAGGTCGACACCCCAAAACATCTCCCGGACGAAAGACTTTCTGTTTTCCGTGAAAACGCACTGACACCCTACTATATGAATCTGCACTATTTCCGTGCCCACGCGGATTTTGAACTTTCTCCCACCTTCCGCGGTGCATATATGAGGGTGAATTTTACCACCGATAGCCTGAAGTGGTTTTCGATATTCAATGTCAGCGGTGACTTTTGCTGTGAAATTGATTATGCAAAAAACGAAGTAAGCGGCTACACAACAGGGCACAGCGGCGATAACGAAGACAACTTCAAACAATATTTTGTGCTGAAATTTCCCGAAAACGTTATCGATCAAGAAACCACTGAAATAGGGGAGGGATACGCTCATATCGGCATTAAGACCCATAGCTTTGAGCTTCAATTTGCCATATCCTACATAAGCCACAGCCAGACACTTCTAAACTTAGAGCAAGACACCGTGGAGGGCGGTTTGGATGCTGCTAAAGCTCAAGCGATTGAGCTTTGGGAAAAGCGGCTTTCTACCATCGAAATTGAAGCCGACGAAGAAGATAAAAAGACCTTTTACTCCTGTATGTATAGGTGTTTTTTGTTTCCCCACGCCGCTTATGAAATCAATGAAAACGGTGACCCGTGGCACCTGGTTGCCTTAACTGGAAAGGTAGCAGAGGGAACTCGCTATACCGACACAGGCTTTTGGGATACCTCACGTACCTTGTTCCCTTTGCTCAGCATAATTGCCCCCGACGATTTTAAAGCTATGATGACCGCATTTGTTAATGAATACCGCGACAGCGGCTGGTTGCCTCGTTGGCTCTCCTTTGGCGAAAGGGGTTGTATGCCCAGCACGTTGTTCGACAGTGTTTTGGTAGATGCCGCGGTAAAGGGGCTGATTAGTGAGGCTGACCTTAAAGATGCCTTCCGTGGTATGGTTAAACATTCTAATCAAGATAGCCACTTCTGGCAATACGGTCGCAGTGGTGCCGGAGCATATTGCAAATACGGATACGTGCCAACCGAACTGGAAAAAGAAACGGTTAATCTCACCACCGATGCGGCATACGGCGATTGGTGTATAGCCGAAATTGCTGCCATTTTAGGCGAAACCGAAGCCCAGGGAAAATATAGAATCCGCGCAAAGAATTACAAGAATCTTTTCGATTCCGAAACAGGCTTTATGCGTGGCAGGGATACAAAGGGTAATTTCCGTGATATTGATTTTGACCCCACCGCGTGGTATAGAGATTACACCGAGGGAAGTGCCTGGCAAAACTCCTTCTTTGTGCCCCACGATATGAACGGACTCGCCCAGCTTTACGGTGGAAAAGAAAAGCTTTCAAAAAAAATGGATCAGCTTTTTGAGGCTGAACCTATTTTCCGTATGGGAGACAGGTCGGAAGAGGTTCACGAAATGACCGAGCTGACAAGTCTTTCTTACGGTCAGTGTGCCATAAACAACCAACCCTCCTTCCACATTCCCTATATCTATGCCGAACTTGGCGAAACAGAAAAATCCCGCTACTGGGTTCAAAGAATGTGCCGCGAGGTTTTTTCTGCCGCTGACGACGGCTTCCCCGGTGACGAGGACAACGGCAGTATGGCAGCATGGTATATCTTCGGTGCATTAGGCTTCTACCCCTTCTGTCCCGGCTGTGGCGAATACCTCAACCTCGGCGAAACCATCTTTAAGTCTGTTAAAATCTGTGGCAAGACCTGGGAGCCCCAAAATCTTCCCGACAGAATAAAGCACAATGTTTTCAAGTAAACCTAAAGGTCTGTTCCGAAATGTCGGAGCAGACCTTTTGATTTACTTTGTTGGAAATTTTGTTAAAATGCTCGGAACGATTGTACTTGAAAAATGGGGGACTATTTTGTATACTAAAATCAAGAAAAATCAATCGGAGTTGATTCTTATGAAATTCGATATAAACAGCTTGAGCGTTGAAGATTTGGTGGGTCAGGTGCTTTGCCCCTCCATCAGTGCAAAGGACGACCCTGCCGAGGTTGAAAAAATGCTGATGGAAAAGAAGCCCGGCGGTTTCTTTGTTACCCACATGTCAAAGGAAATGATAAAGCACTATACCGACATAGTCAACAAATATTCCAAGGTTCCCGTTATCGTCTGCAGTGATGTTGAAAACGGACCCGAAATTGTAATCGACGGCTCGGGATATTTCCCGAAGCCTATGGCATGCGGCGCTGCCGACAGCCCTGAGCTGCTCAGAGAAGCCACCGAAGCCGCCGCTGTAATCTGCCGCAAAAACGGTGTGCATTGGACCTTTGCTCCCGTGGTGGATATTAACTATAATTTCCGTTGCCCCGAAATAAACACCCGAGCCTTTTCCGATGACCCGAAGCAGGTTGCCAAAATGAGCAAGGCTTTTATAAAGGGTATTCAGAAGGATAACAATATGGTAGCCTGCGTCAAGCATTTCCCCGGGCAGGGAACCGACGAGCGTAACGCCCATTTCTGCACCACCGTCAACGATATGTCCCGCGAGGAATGGATGGAGACCTACGGCTATGTGTATAAGGAAGCCTTTAAAGAGGGTGTCGGTTCGGTTATGATTGCCCACTGTGCCTTGCCTTTCTGCGAGGAGAATGTGGACCCCAATTTAGGTTGCCCCCCTGCAATTTTAAGCAAAAGCATTATGACCGACCTGCTGAAAAACGAATTAGGCTTTGAGGGCTGTGTTGTGTCGGATGCAATGTCTATGGTTGGTGCAGTTGCCCGCTGTCCTCTTGATAAGCTTGCCGTTAACTTCCTTAAAGCAGGCGGCGATATGGTGCTGTTCGATGAAAAGAGCGACCGCGAAAACATCCTCAAAGCGGTGGAAAGCGGAGAGCTTCCCCTTGAGAGATTGAAGGATGCCGTGACCCGAATCGTCCGTATGAAGGAGTGGGTGGGACTTTTCGAGAACCAGGAAAAAATCGAAAAGAATCTCAAGCTTAAACGTCCCATAAGTGAGGTCTCAACCGAAATTGCCGAACGTAGCATAACACTGCAGAGGAATTACGAAAACCTCATCCCTCTCAATATCCCCGAAAAGAGCAAAATTTTATTTGTGAACGTTGTGAACGACCGCCATAAGTGGGAACCCACAGGGCACGAATTTGATGTACTTAAAGAGGAATTCGAAAAGGAAGGCTACACCGTCGATGTGCTGACCACCCCCTATCACTATGAGTTTGAAAAAACCATAACCGATTACGAAGCGGTGCTTATCAACTATAAGCTGGACGTTGACCGATACCACGGCGGTACCTTCCGTGTGGGTTGGGATAACATCTTCCACTTCTGGCGTGGGTATATCTTCAATGCCAAGCGGCTTATCTGTACCTCCTTCGGCGACCCCTATAAGCTTTTTGACCTGCCCTTCCTCAAAACCTATATCAACGCATATTCCAGCACCGAAGAAAGCCAACGCGCCGCCGCCAGAGTAATCCTCGGCAAAATTCCCGCCCTTGGCAAAAGCCCCGTAGAACTCAAAGGCTTCTTCGAAAGGGAAGTGTAGGACTGTCAAGCAAACACTAACAATTTTATATAATCAAACATAAACAATAACCCCGCACCGCCTGGCTAATTAGTCCAAGCAATGCGGGGGGTTAGCTTTTATTACGATTTATTCAGATTCAGTTTCCGCCTTCTCGGGGTCGTACCATAAGGTGTCTTTATCCAAAACCTTGCGATTATAGTATGTGCGGATAGGTTCTATTAAAGAAGCTTCTTGATAATTCTCAAAATATACAATTCTCCCTACCCTTGGTTCCCCATCCTTATAGTGCCAATGTATGTGCATACAACCGTCGGTGAGATAATGAAAACTTGTTACCGCTGCTGTCTCGACTTCTTTATAGGACTCGTCAGAGAAAAGCTCATTGAGGTAAACTTGTGTTGCAGGATCAATTTTCAACACTTCCTCGGGTGTACTGCCTTCGTCAATAGCAGAAAAATCTGCGTAGGACAGTTTTTTCTTGACATAGTACCAACCACCTTTTTGGATATACCATTGGTTATAGTACACATACAATAAGCCACCTTGTTTAACTTTATGAACGCTATAACGTACGATTGTGCCATCTTTATTTTGAGTTTTACGTAAACATTCCAAGCCGAATTTCAATTCAACATCTCGTGAATCGCCTACTAAACCATTGTAGTCATCTTCTGCGAATTCAAGAATATCAATTTCTTTGGTTATCAGATCTTCATAATGTTTGTCATTGTTAGTAGGGGTTTTGGTTGATTTATAGGTCGCCTTGAGATTATTGCATCCACTAAGGAATATCATTGATGTTAATACCACTACTGAAATTAATTTTCTCATAACAGTTCCTCCAAATCTAAAGTGATTGCTAAATATTCTGTACCTGCCTCAGCAGGGTATAAGCCATACTCCCACATTTCAGGTGATTCACTTGGGTTTCCCGCACCGCCTGGCTAATTAGTCCAAGCAATGCGGGGTTATATATTTTTTATTCAGATTTAATTTATGCTTGCTTGGGGTCGTACCATAAGGTGTCTTTATCCAAAACCTTGCAATTATAATATTCTTTTACAGAGGTGTATCTACGTACGTTGTAATCCTCAAAAAACTCTATGTTTTGGACTACCAAGTTATCTTCCTTATATTCCCAATATATTCTCATACAACCGTCTGTTAAATAATGATAGCTTTCAATCAAAGATATATTGCTTTTGAATTTTGGATCTGATTCATATCGGTTGAGATAGACTTGTGTTGCAGGGTCTATATCTAAAACCTCTCTTTTGGAACTTCCTGCTCCTATTTTCTCGAAATTCTTTTTAGAAATTTCTTTCTTTGAGTAAAACCAGTTTTCTATATATGCTTTGGAATCATTCTTATAAGTTATGTAAAAGATGTACAATAAACCTCCCTGCTCGACCTGGTGTACGCTGTAAACCACCGAATCTCCTTTATACTCATACTTTCTGAAAATGTCCAAACCAAATGCCAATTTTATGTCATACTGATCTTGCACCAATCTGTTTGGACTGTACATAGCTTCAGCAAATTTTAAAATATCAATCTTGTCGTTTTTTGAGTTTTTGTACTCAACATTATTATCTATGTAAATGCTTTCATCTTTTATATCATAGGTAGCTTTCAGGTTGGCACTACAACCCGCAAAAGCCAATGAAAACATCAGAATAATACATAATATTTTTACCATAAGCTGTTTCCTTTCGGCACCACTGCAAAAAATTCTGTTCCTGAATCTTGTGGATATAAACCGTATTCCCACATTTCCGAGGATTCACTCGGATTCCCCGCACCGCTTGACTAATGTAGTCACACGGTGCGGGGTTGCTGCTTATTTATTTTATTTTATAAAAATCTTGAAACCCGATGCCGCTTGCCATATCACAATATAAATTTCCGTTGATTTCCATAATTATCAGTTCCTTGATTATTACAATTAATGATTTTAGATGTCTCTGTTTTTAGCGAAGCAGAAGATCGCAAGAGTTCCGGGACCGGAATGTGCTCCGATAACAG
>JAZNQM010000144.1:0-7781 GCA_045590175.1 Acutalibacteraceae bacterium
GTTATTACTGATGAATATGATACGTTCCCAAAATTTTCACCACTTGATAGCATAGCACTTATAAGTGCACTTTCGCCGGTCAGGTAGTTAATTTCAACCTGCGGTTGAGCGTTATAGGCAAAGACGTTAAAGCAAATGCCGTCACCCTCGTCCTCCACAGAATAACCTTCCATCTGCACTCCGTCGCAAAGAAGATTAACACCTCGGAAAATGGGCGTTACCCTATACATAACGTGATTGCCGGTTTCCTTTACATAGTCTGCTACTAAGTTTTCAAACGGAAGCATACCTTCAATATTAAGGAAACGGGTCCCCGTTATAAGATTTCGCTCGTTAGCGTTTTCGCCGGTAAGTTGATAGCCAATCAAGTGACATCTGTTGTATAGGTAGTTACCGTCCACGACCTCGTACTTAACAGTGTGCCATCCTGTAGGCTTTATCATACCGATTTCACCACGCTCTTCGGTTGGCATAATTTCCTTTCCTACGCAAGCAGTAGCAGTTCCGCAACGACCGAGATAATCCAAAGCTGAATATCTTTCGAAAGCGAGAGAGGTTATTTCTTCTTTTAAGAATTCAGGTTGATTGTTGTTTATAGTTATGTAAGCCATTCCGTTGAATTTTGGCAAATTCTCAACGGAACTCGCCGTTAATTCGGAAACGGCATTATCGCTGTCCGTTACACAACCGCTTATATTAAAAACAAGTAAAAGCGTTATTAATATACACAGTAGTCTTTTCATTTTGTATATACCTCCTCGGTTATTGTATCGTGGGAAGTTCCTGTGAATTCTTCAGTTGAAATTAGCTTCCACTCGCTAAGATTTATACAAAAAGTTTTATCGTTAGGATATACCTTGTCCCAACGATAAATGATGATTTTATCAATGGTATCGCTTTTTATGTCGGTTAAGTCGGTTTCCAAAAAGCATACATCATTAGATTTTGCACTTTGCAAAGGTTTTGCACTCACTTTCACAAATGAACAGGGGAGAGGAAAAAGTGATTTACTGTATTCGTTAATGTAAAGCTTAGAGTTTTCAGCGATTTTACACACTCGCTCAATCACCACGGAATCCCTGCTCTGTCTTCTGTTGTTAAAGCTAATTCCGTTCTTTTGATCTAAGCAAACAATCAGGGTCATTGTATCGCCCCTTATTAATATCAAATGTTACTAAGGAATTATATCACAATAAATTAGTGTTGTACAGAGAATTCTATCTTTTTTATTTATAATTTTGCAAAATATTTTATAATATTCAACTATGTTTGCAGCGTACAATTGACACAAAAAGGTGAGTATTATATAATTAAATCTACAAATGAGCTGTTATTATGAAAAAATTTCTGTCTTCACTAATTTTGATTTCATTATTTGCCACCACACTATTTACTCCTGCTTCGGCGGATGTAATAGCTAACAACGATAATGTTATCGCTTTTAATGATTTTGAGAACACCGGTGCTTTTTCCAAAAGCGGATTTACCATAACCGATTCCGGCGACTCTTCTCACGGAAAGGTGTTTGTTATTCCTGCTAGTCTAAGCAGTGCAATTCCAACACCTAATATTTACAGTGTCTCGTACACCTATAACAATAAAACATTTAATGTTTTTCACGAGGCAATAACAACTGGGGAAGACTACATTGTTATGTACGATTATTGGTGCGACCCAAATCCTACAGGTACGTTCAACACTTCAATACCTTTTGGTTTTGCCCCATCCCACGAGCAGCTTTTTATAAGCGGTGACCACAGACACTCACCACAATACTTCTCAGATGGCTTATGGCATAGTGATAAATTAAGTTTTACCGCTGGTGTAGGTGATATTTCAACCTCCACCACAGCTGAGGGCTATATAAATATGAAGCCTCATACAAGAGCCTCTAACATTAAAACATACATTGATAACTATCTTGTTGTGAAAGCAGGAGAAATAGTATTTAATGACTCTACAGAATCAGCAAAGTTAGAGATAATAAGCGACAATATAATAACTTCTGATTCAGTTGGTGCATACAATAAGAAAACAACCTTCCCTTTAGGTTCTGAGCTTAAATTCAAAATAAACGCACCTAACGGCGTAATGATAACTGTAGCCAACGGCAACACAGTTGTTTCACCTGATGCCGATGGTGTATATAGCTTTGTAGCCACAGATGATGTTGAAATCAGTGTTGAGACCGATACCACACTTATTGAAAACGAGTTTACAATCATTGACGACAGCATATATGTTGACTATGGAACTACACCCATAAAATTTGCAGAAGCACTAGGAGTAACCGCTAAATTCTTTAATTTTAAGAGGGGGAGCGCAAGCGTTCCCAATGATGTTTACTTACACAGTGGTGATAAAATATGTTATAGCGGACAAGATGTAGAGCCATACGGTGTAAATATCATAGGCGACATAGCCGATGTCGGCGATGGTAAGGTTAATGTATCCGACATAGTTGCACTTGTTGATTTTGCTTTCGGTAAGTCAACCGACAATTTGCCATCGATTATGTATGACTTTAACAACAGCGGAAAGGTCACAGTAAGCGATGTAGTTATGCTTAGAAAAAAGATTATGAATGCTCAACTTTATAATAATGTTGCTGACTCGAATGTTGTCAATAAAATGAATTCTTTTGTTGATGACATACTTACTCGTTCTAAAACCGGGGCTACTCGCACTGATATAGATAACAGTATTTACAGCAACTATAATCGAGCCAGAATTGCTGAGGTTATTAATAAAGCAATGAACGGAGAGGATATAACCATCGTTTATTTTGGTGGTTCCATCACCGAAGGTGCAGGGGGCAGCTCTGCAGCGTCCTTCACTCACAATATCACCGAGACCGGTGGTTATATATCTTGGGTCACAAGATGGTTCAAAACCTTCTTCCCGGATATAAACGTAACTGCTTACAATTCCGGCATCGGTTCTACCGATACACCTCAGGCAATCCACCGTATGGTAGAAGATGTTCTCGCACATAAACCCGACCTTGTTATTAATGAGTGGGCTTGTAATGATGCTGCAAGATATCCATATAAGGTAGGAACCTATGAAGCGGTTTTAAGACGCTTATATGAACACGATATAGCTGTTATTCTTTACGGCTTCGCTACCAGGGATGGTGCAGGTTCTCAGGAACTTCATAAACCCGTTGCAGAGTTTTACAGTACACCCTTCGTTTCTTATTATGATGCCTACAAGAATAACTCTAAATGGACTGATTTGACCAACGACGGTACCCATCCCAACATAGTCGGACACGCTTTAGCAGGTGCTACCTTTGCTAATTTCTTTCAAAAGGTTTATGAAGATATTGATGTAATATCTTCAGATAAAGCCGATATCCCGAAAGAGTATTTCCACGATGAGGCATGCTATTATGAAGGTGCGTACTTAGCCAACTTCAAGGACATATACCAAGGTAAGATAGACGGAGTAAAAATCAAGAGCTTGGGCGATTTCACTATTTCTTCCAGTGCTTATAAAAAAGGTTGCAGAACATATTATCCTTGCACCGCTAATTATTCGTCAAGTGGGACGTATGATCCTATGGTCATAGAAATCGACTCTTGTAAAACATTATTTGTATTGGCAAGACTTATAACTACCGGCAATAACCCTAACGGTTCATATTACGTTAAAATTAACGATAAAACCGTTGGAAATTTCACAACAAGCGACGGTCACGGAGACTATACCTGGGCTACATCACGATTGATGTATGATGCGACTTCTCCTAAAGCGACAGTTGAAATATATCCTAATATTTCAGCTGCAGGAGGCCACGTTGACTTATTGGCATTGCTTATTTCATAGCAACAAACCCGCCTTGCGATTTGCAGGGCGGGTTTTATGATACAATGCAAATTTATGTATTCGTTGCGAAAGTTTTTTGATACACGCCGACGTGTGATGATGTGCTGCAATGGTAATTTGCCAGTGTTGCATATCATCATTGATAAAGCGTGATACAGCCTACGGCTGATGATATACACCTTCGGTGATGATATACCATTGCTGTCGCAATGTATAAAAAATCGACAAGTCTCTGTCGAAACTTGTCATTTTTGTCTATGGGCTGCAAAAAAGATATTTTCGGCATTATTGAATGTGAATTCGAACTCTTACATAAATCACGGCGAAAGCCGTGTATATCATCAATTCCGCAGGAATTGCATATCATCAAAACGAAGTTTTGTATATCATCATTGCGAAAAGAAATACAGCCTGCGGCTGATGATATACACCTTCGGTGATGAGATGCACGCTTGCGCGTGATGATATACCATTGCTTTCGCAATGGATAAAAAATCGACAGGTCGAAACCTGTCGATTTTTGGCAGGGGCAGAAGGACTCGAACCCTCAAGGACGGTTTTGGAGACCGGAATGTTACCATTACATTATGCCCCTATGTATTAGGATGGTGGGCCATCAGGGACTCGAACCCCGGACCAACCGGTTATGAGCCGGTTGCTCTAACCAACTGAGCTAATGGCCCATCGCAACGCTAAATTATTATACCACAAATCGCGAGTTTGTCAATAATAATTTTAAAAAATTTTATAATATATTTTTTAGAACTTTACAATATAGTAAATATGCAGTAAAATATAATAGTATTATTATATTTCGTTAGGAGTGCGAGTAATGGATATCCCGTTTTCACCGCCTTTTATAGGTGAAGAGGAAATATGTGAGGTTGTTGACACCTTGCGCTCGGGCTGGATAACTACCGGTCCTAAAACCAAGAGATTTGAAAAAATGATTTCTAATTATTGCAAAACCGATTACACGGTTTGCCTTAATTCTGCAACTGCTGCTTTAGAGCTTACTTTACGCGTATTAGGAATAGGGGAGGGCGACGAGGTCATTACCTCTGCCTATACTTATACCGCTTCTGCCAGTGTTATATGCCACGTGGGTGCAACCCCTGTGTTGGTGGACACAGAAAAAGGCGGCTACAATATCGACCTCGAAGCACTTAGCGATGCAATCACTTCTAAAACCAAAGCAATTATCCCTGTTGATATCGGCGGTGTTCCTTGTGAACTTGATGCTATAAAGAAAATAGTTGAAGATAAATCTGATGTTTTCAGAAGCAACTCTCCTTTACAGTCTGCTTTAGGCAGAATCGCTATTATATCTGATGCTGCTCATTCTTTAGGTTCGACGTATAAAGGTGCTCCTGCCTGCACCTATGCAGATTTTACTTGTTTTTCTTTCCACGCTGTGAAGAATCTTACCACTGCCGAAGGTGGTGCTGTGACCTGGTGCAATTTTCCCGACATTGATTCCGAAAATCTATATAAACAATATCAGCTGCTTTCTCTTCACGGGCAATCCAAGGATGCTTTTTCAAAAATGCAGAAGGGCTCCTGGGAGTACGATATTGTTGCACCCTATTATAAATGCAATATGACAGATATTATGGCAGCAATAGGTATTGCACAGTTAGAAAAATACAACGACATTGTAAACCGTCATTTTAATAGGGCTAAGATTTACAATGATGCGTTTGAAAATCTCGGTGTTAAGCTGCCAATAATTGAAAATAACTTTATGAAATCTAATTGCCACTTATATATGCTGGGTCTTAATAGGGATGATGAGGCATTTCGCAACACTGTTATTTCTAAAATGGCAGAAAAGGGAATTAGTTGTAATGTTCATTTTAAGCCTCTCCCGTTGCACACTGCGTATAAATCTTTGGGATTCGACATCTCTGATTTTCCCAACGCGTATAATAGCTATATCAATGAAATTTCCTTACCGATTTATACATCTATGACCGATGAAGAACAGCAATATGTTATTAATTCATTCATAGAAGTTTTGGAGGATAAGTAATGTATCTTATAAGTTTTCAAAATCTACCTCAAGCTTTAAAAAGCGATGAAATAAAACCTTATTACGACTATTTATCAACCAAGAAGGCTTCCTTGTTCTTTAAGCGATTATTCGATATTACTTTTTCTGTTCTTTTCATTATTTTATTTTCCTGGTTGTATCTTATAATTGCACTGGCAGTCGCTGTAGATTCCGGATTCCCGATTATCTACAAACAAAACAGGATAACTACCTACGGAAAAGAGTTCAAAGTTTATAAATTCAGAACTATGGTTAAAAATGCCGATAAAATCGGTAGTCTTGTAACGGTAGGTCAAGATTCTCGCATCACTAAAGTCGGTGCTTTTCTGCGTAAATACAGACTTGATGAACTCCCGCAGATTTTCAATGTTTTAGGCGGTAGCATGAGTTTTGTCGGCGTTCGTCCTGAGGTAGAGAAGTATGTGTCCGAATACACACCCGAAATGTATGCCACTTTACTTCTTCCCGCAGGCATAACTTCTCCAGCCAGCATTGCTTACAAAAATGAAGCAGAGTTGCTCGAAAGCAGCAGCGACCCGGATTCCACGTATATAAACGATATTTTGCCTCAGAAGATGGTATATAACTTTGAATACATCAAAAATTTCAGTTTCTTCCAAGATATCAAGATTATTTTCAAGACTGTGCTGGAGGTTTTACGGTAACAAAACATATCAATAAGAATGTCCACATATAATTAAGCAGTTATAGTTTGTATTTAGGGAGCTTAATTATATGAAAACACTTATAATAGTTGTTGCTGTTGTTTATTTGGTATTATATGTTTTATTCGCCGCAAGAAGCGGTCAATTCAAGAAAAGCATAGTAAGAACTGCATTAGCGGGTGTAGGAATACTTATTCTCCTGCATTTGGTAGGAGGATATTTCGGCTTTATGATACCGCTAAATATCTACACAGTCACATTCTCAGCATTAACAGGTTTACCGGGAGTTATATTGATTTCCGTTATGGATTTAATTATGAATCTTTTATAAAACCATATTCTGCTTTGTTTGTACCAAAAATGGTACAGTGAGCTATGTATAATTACATTATATCAAAATTTTAGGATGAGAAATATGCTATCAATTATTACAGGTCGTGCTAAAAGCGGAAAGACCGAAAAACTATTTAAATTACTCAAGGACAACCTGGAGACCCATACCGAGTCTCTGCTATTTGTCCCTGAGCAATTTTCTTTTAATGCTGAAAAAAATATACTTAATAACTATCCTGACGATCTTGATAAAATCACTGTAGTCAGTTTCACAAGTTTTTGCAACGAACTGAAAAGATTTTACGGTGGCAATGCGGGAAAAATCATCAGTGACAGCACAAGAATCATTTTTTTACATAAGGCTATCAAACAGCTGGAGGGAGAGTTACAGCTGTTTAAAACCTCTAATTCCGCTATAAATTCTATTGAGACAATATCTTCAGCTATAATTGAATTTAAGCAAGCGGCTGTATCCAGTGAGGAACTAATGAATTTGTCATTAAGCTATGCAGGCACGCTTTTAGGTATGAAGCTTCACGATATTTCTCTTATCATGTCAACCTACGATGCACTCATTAAAAACAAATACATTGACCCAAACGATGACCTCGATTTAGCCTATACTCAAGCCAAAAACAACGGATATTTTTGTGATAAGGCTGTGTATTTTCATTCTTACACTGGGTTTACAGGTCAACAATATAACATAATTAAACAAGCGTTAATAGATTCTGATTCAGTTGCCGTATCTCTTTGCACCGACAATAAAAACGATGATGAATTTGGTGTTTTTGCTAATGTAAATAAAACTCTTTTGCGTATTGTTAATATAGCCAAATCAGTTGGAATCAAGGAGATAAACAGCCTATACACAAACAACATCACTACAATGAATTTAG
>JAZNQM010000145.1:0-13344 GCA_045590175.1 Acutalibacteraceae bacterium
AAAGGGTAAGAAATACTACCTCGACCCCAAAACAGGATACAGAGCCGTGGGAGTTAAAAAAATAGGCAAGAAGCGTTACTATTTCGAGAAAACCAACTCTGCTGCCTACCTCCCACAGAACTGCTGGAGAAAGTTCGGAACCAAGTATAGATACATAGATTCCGACGGCACATTAATCACCGGTTGGAAAACCATAAATGGAAGCAAATACTATTTTGACAAAGACGGCTACAGAGTTACAGGCACCAGAAAAATCGGCAAGAAAACCTATACCTTCAGCGGTAGCGGAAAACTGAAATCTTAAAACAAAAAGGTCAGCGGAGAGGATGTACCTCATTCGCTGACCTTTTTTTATTTGATTCGCGGTTTTGAGATAAGTGCCGCTAAGAAGCCGAACAATATGGCAGCTGTTATACCTGCGGCGGCTCCTGACAATCCTCCTGTCAAAGCCCCCAAAAGCCCCGATTCTTCCACCGCTTCTTTTACTCCTTTGGCAAGGGTGTAACCGAAGCCCGTGAGCGGAACAGATGCACCGCAGCCGAAGATATCAACAAGGGGCTTGTAAAGACCTAACCCGCCTAAGATTACTCCCGCGGTTACGTAGCACACTAAAATTCTGGCGGGGGTAAGCTTTGTCCTGTCTATGAACACCTGTCCTATGACACAAAGTGTTCCGCCAAGCAAAAATGCCAGTGCACAGTCTTTAAGAATTTCCAAATCAACCACCTCTTTCTTAAAGATTGTTTCACCGAGCAGTAAAATTATACATTTTCCGAGCCGGATTACCTGTTTTGGTGAAAAACACCAAAATTCGACCGATTTAATTACCGCAAATAATAGATTTATAACAAATTTATACTTGCAATGTTAAAGAAAATTTGATAGAATATAATGGTAGGAATATGTAACCCTATCCAAAGGTAATATTGGTGGGACAGGTTTCATATATTGAAAGGATATAATTTATTTAATGGAGTGATAAATTTGAAAAAGACAGAATGCGTAGCAATGCTGTTGGCAGGCGGTCAGGGTAGTCGCTTGGGTGTTTTAACTCAAAACATAGCCAAGCCTGCCGTACCCTATGGCGGTAAATACCGTATCATAGATTTCCCCCTTTCCAACTGCATAAACTCAGGCATAACAACGGTTGGTGTTCTGACCCAGTATCAGCCCCTTGAGCTTAACGACTACATAGGCTCGGGTAAGCCTTGGGACCTCGACCGTTCCGATGGAGGTGTGCACGTGCTTCCGCCCTATCAACAGTCGGGAAGTGCCGATTGGTATAAGGGTACTGCTAACGCAATCTATCAGAATATCAGGTTTATAGACCGCTACGACCCCGAATACGTGCTTGTACTTTCGGGTGACCATATTTATAAGATGGACTATGCAGATATGCTGAAGCACCACAAGGAAAACGAAGCTGCTTGTACCATTGCGGTATTGGAAGTGCCCCATGAGGAGGCTTCCCGTTTTGGCATTATGAATGCTAACCCCGACGGCACTATTTATGAATTCGAAGAAAAACCCGCAAATCCCAAAAGCAATCTTGCCTCAATGGGTATCTACATCTTCGATTGGAAAAAGATGCGTCACTATCTCACCGCCGACGAGCAGAATCCTGATTCCTCTAACGACTTCGGTAAGGATATTATTCCGCTTATGTTGGGCAACAACGAGAAGATGATAGTATATCGTTTCAATGACTATTGGAAGGATGTTGGTACCATCGACTCCCTTTGGGAGGCTAATCTCGACCTTCTTAGCCCCAAGGTTAATATCGACCTGTCGGATAAAAAATGGCGTATATATTCCCGTACAGCACCCACACCGCCACAATATATTTCAGATGCTGCCAAGGTGCAGAATTCCCTTATCACAGACGGCTGTGAGGTTGAGGGTAATGTTGAGTTTTCAATCCTTTTTGAAAACTGTGTGGTTGAAGAAGGTGCGGAAATTCTCGATTCGTTGGTTATGCCCGGTGCTGTTGTTAAAAAAGGCGCCAAGGTAAGATACGCAATTGTTGGAGAAAATGCCGTTATCGGAGAGGGTGCGCAGATTGGCGAGAGCCCCGAAGAATATAGCGGCGAGTGGGGTGTAGCCGTTGTGGGACCCGAAGTGGAAATATCCGCGGGCGGAAAGGTTGCTCCTTGTGAAATGATAGGCGCTAAAGGTTAAGGAGGGGACAGTAATGAGAGCAAATAATGCAGTAGCTTTAGTATTCAGCAATTCAAACGACGAAGCTTTACCCGAGCTTACGGAATACCGTTCTATGGGTTCCGTACCCTTCGGTGGAAGATATCGTATAATAGATTTCCATTTGTCCAACCTTGTGAATGCAGGTGTTGGTAAGGTGGGTGTTATTCCCCGTTCCAACTATCGTTCCCTTATGGACCATATCGGCTCGGGAAAGCCCTGGGACCTTGACCGTAAGCAGGGCGGACTTTCCTTCCTGCCTCCCTTTGTAACTGCCGCAGGCGGTGCATATAAGGGACATATCGAGGCGGTGCTTAACGTAAGTGACTATCTTAAAAACAGCCATCAGGAATACGCTATCCTTTGCGATGCCGACGTGGTTTGTAACATTGATATCGCCGATATGTTGGAAAAGCATATAAAGTCAGCTGCCGATGTTACGGTTGCTTATAAATCGGGTCCCCTGCCTAAATATCACAAGCCCCACACGGTTTTGGAGCTTGACGGCGAAGGATTTGCCAAGGAGATTCTTGTGTCGATAGATACCGGGGCTCAGTGCAACTACGGTATCGGGCTGATGATTTTTAAACGCGAGCAGCTGGTAGAGCTCAGCGTAAAGGCAATGGAAAGAGGCTACACAAGCATCGGCAGGGGAGTTCTGCAGGCAAACAGCGATAGCCTTAAAATCAAGGGCTATAAGGTTGAAAGCTTTGCAATGCCCATAGACGGCATCAAGGCTTATGCCGATGCGAATATGGCACTGCTGAATTCGGATGTTCGCCGTGATTTATTCAATCCCAAACGTCCTATATACACCAAAACCCGTGATGATATGCCTGCTAAATACGGACTTAACAGCGCGGTTAAAAACTCCCTTATCGGCGACGGCTGTGTTATAGAAGGAAGTGTAGAAAATTGCATCCTTTTCCGCGGCGTAAAGGTAGGTAAGAATACCCATCTTCGCGACTGTATTGTTATGCAGGCGGGTGTGATTGGAGAAAACTGTGACATTCAGTATGTAACCGCCGACAAGGATGTTCGTATATCCGACGGTACAGTGCTGAAGGGTGCCGAGGGTTGCCACTATATAATCAAAAAAGGCACAAGTATTTAAGTAAAGGACAAGAAAAATGAGAGTTTTATTTGCAACAGCCGAGGCTTATCCTTTTGCAATGACGGGCGGTCTTGCCGATGTGGCAGGTGCCCTCCCCAAAGCCCTGCGTAATCGCAGGGTAGGTTGCAGGGTTATAATGCCTCTGTATGGCTGTATATCTAAAGAGCAAAGGGCGGAAATGCGGTTTATCAAAAATATAACCGTTCCCGTTGCCTGGCGAAATCAGTATTGCGGAATTTTCGAAGCTAAGGTTGGCAGAGTAACCTATTATCTGATTGATAATGAGTATTATTTCAAGCGTCCGTCATTGTATGGGTATCTTGATGATGCCGAGCGTTACACCTTCTTCTCCCGTGCGGTGCTTGAGGTTCTTAAGCATATCGACTTTAAGCCCGATGTGATTCATTGTAACGACTGGCAGACCGCTATGGTCCCCGTTTTCAAGACTCTTAACTACGGTGCTGACCCATTTTACTGCAATATGAAAACCCTTTTTACCATTCATAACATACAGTATCAGGGTCAGTACGGAAGCGACGTAATCCGCGATATACTGGGGCTTCCGGAAGGCACTGAGCATTATGTGGAATACGGCGGCTGTGTGAATCTTATGAAGGGCGCAATCGAGTGTGCCGACTTTGTAAGTACCGTCAGCCCCACCTATTCAAAAGAAATACTCACCGAGGAATATTCCCACGGTCTCCACGGTATTTTGCGGGACAGGGAATGGAAGCTGGGCGGAATAATCAACGGAATCGATACCGATGTTTACAATCCTGAAACCGACCCTATGATTTATAAAAACTTCTCCTCGTCTGACATAAGCGGTAAGGCGGTCAATAAAGCCAAGCTGCAGGATGAATTAGGTCTGCCGAAGCGGGATGATGTGCCGCTGTTCGGTATTGTTACCCGCTTGGTTTCCCATAAAGGTGTCGACCTTATCAAGTGCGTTATGGAGGATATGCTTGGGGCCGACATTCAGTTTGTGATTTTAGGTTCGGGTGAAAAAGAGTTTGAGGACTTTTTCCACTATGTTGCCGAGAAATATCCCGACAAGGTATCCCTCACAACCGGCTTTATCCCAAGCCTTGCTCATAAGATTTATGCAGGTGCCGACGTGTTCCTTATGCCCTCTAAGTCTGAGCCCTGCGGCTTGGCACAAATGGTTGCTCTCCGCTACGGAACTATTCCCATAGTTCGTGAAACAGGCGGTCTTAAGGACACCATAACCGACTCGGGTCTTGGAGAGGGCAACGGCTTCACCTTCAGCATTTATAATGCCCACGAAATGGCACACTGTGTATGGCGTGCTACCCAGGGCTTTAAGGATAAGGAAGGCTGGAACGTTCTTGTAAAAAGAGCAATGAATTGCGACCACAGCTGGGGCAGTTCTGCCGCAGAATATATTGCACTTTACAATAAAATTTTAGGTAACTAAAAAGTCAACGGCACAGTACCCGTATATTGTGGATACTGTGCTGTTTTTCTGTTGACTTTTATTGCCCCCGATTATATAATTATCTTGATATATCCCGAAAGGCGGACCAATTATGAGCAATAATTTTCCTTACCGTCAGGTGCATCTTGATTTCCACACCTGGGGTGATATACCCGAGGTGGGTAAAAGCTTCTCCAAGGAGAATTTTCAAAAGGCATTAAAGGTTGCGGGACTTGATAGTATAACGGTTTTTGCCAAATGTAATATGGGGTATTGTTATTATCCCACATCGGTAGGGGTAATGCACCCACATTTAGATTTTGACCTTACCTCTGCTATGATAGATGCTGCCCATGAAATCGGAGTTCGTGCTCCCGTGTACATAAATGCAGGACTCAACGAAGAGCAGGCATCGGCTCACCCTGAATGGCATGCCCAAAGGGGACTTGGCGGCGATAATAAATGGGGAGATTTCACTCTTCTTTGCCTCAACGATAGTGTCTGGGCAAAAGAGGTTTATAAGCTTGTGGAAGAGGTTTGTGAAAGGTACGAAAGCCTGGATGGACTTTTCCTTGACATAGTGCTTATCGACGAGGCTTGCTACTGTGACCAATGCCTTCGCGGTATGGCTAAAATGGGACTTGACCCGAAGATTGAGACCGATGCCAAGCATTACTACACCTTAAAGCGTAAAGCTTTTATGAATAAGTGCGAAGCAATTCTCCGTAAATATCATCCTGAAGCCACCATATTTTTTAACAGTGGTGGTGCCGATTGGGAAAGACCGGAGTATCACGAGCATTCTACCCATTTTGAAATGGAGGATTTGCCCACCTCCTGGGGAGGCTATGATAAGCTTCCGCTTCGTGCAAAGTTCTTTTCAAAAAGCGGCAAGCCGTATCTCGCAATGACGGGTAAATTTCACCTTAACTGGGGTGAGTTCGGAGGCTTCAAAACCAAGGAAGCCCTAAAATATGAAATCTGCTCTATGGCAATGTACGGAGCCGCCTGTTCGGTGGGCGACCATATGCACCCCGACGGAGTAATGGATATTTCCACCTATGAAAATATAGGCTATGCTTACGGGTATCTTGAGAAAATCGCACCTTATTGCTATGGGGGAACCTCTACTGCAAAGCTGGGCTTATACCTGACCCACGATAATGACGAGGGGCAGGGGATGTCCGAGCTTCTTCTTGGGGGACAAATGGATTTCGAGGTAGTGAAGGATAGATTTACCGACTTCGAAGCTGTGATAATTCCCGACGGGGTAGTGCTGGACGACCTCCGTTTAGCGGAACTTAAAGCTTATATTGCAAATGGCGGCAAGGTGATGTTTTTTGGTGATAGTCTGGTTCGTGACGGTAGGTTCCAAATAGATGCGGGAGCCGAGTATCTTGGCGGTCCCGAGTATGATTGTGACTATATAAGAACCACCTTTAAGGGCGAATCGGAGCTTCCCTCGTCACCTATGCTTTCTTACTATTGCGGTAACAAAATCAAGGCAACTGATGGCGAGGTGCTGGCGGTTAAGCTGACTCCTTATTTTAGCAGAACCAACGAGGTCTGGTGCGATGACCGACAGGTGCCGTATGATAAGAATTGTGATATCACCGCCGCCGCAGTAAAGAAGGGCAACGTGATATATTCTGCCCATAAGCTTGCAACAGTTTTCGGTAAATTCGGATGTGTTTACCACAGAAACTATTTCTTTAATCTGTTGAACCTTTTGGGTGTAACTCCTGCTTTCAAAGTCGAGGGTATGGGTGCCTTGGGTCGGGCAACAATGATCAAGCAGGAAACAGAGAAACGCTATTGTCTTAATATGGTTTACGCTGTTCCGACCCGCCGTGGTCGAGCCGAAATAATTGAGGATATTTTCCCCGTATATGATATCACCGTGAAGCTGATCGTACCCGAGAAAATCATAAGAGCGTATCTGCCATTGACAGGCACAGAGCTTGAAATCATCAGCAACGAAAGCGAGCAATGCGTTGTGTTGCCGAAGCTTCTTTGCCACGAAACAATCGTGTTTGAATATTAAAAAAAGCCGCTTGAGATAACAACTCAAGCGGCTTTTTAAATGATTTCGTATTAGTCTGCTTTAGGCATAACAGGTGCTGCCTGTTGCTTTAATGCGGCACGGGTTCTGCGAACCTCTGTGAGAGTTGCGGTGAGGCTTTCGTCAGACTTGCGCATAATATCGTCAACAAAGTCCTGAGCTGCCTTACGCATTTCCTTGCTTCTTGACTGAGCGGCGGCGATGATTTCGCTTGCCTTCTGCTGAGCCATACGGGTGATTTCTTCCTGAGCACAGAGAGATTGTGCACGGTTTTCAGCATTGTGAATGATGGTGTCTGCCTCAACCTTAGCATCATTGATAATCTGAGCTCTGTCGGCAACGATGCCTCTTGCCTGCTTGATTTCTGTGGGCATATTAAGACGGATATCGTCTACAATAGCGCGGATGGTTTCAACATCCACAACAGATTTTTTGCCGGGGATTTTGATGCCCTTGTCCAGCATTTCATCCAAGCTGTCCAGTAATTCTTCCATGTTTTTTGTGTTCATAGTTTATTCGTCCTTTCCGAGTAATCGGTTTTTAATTTTATCATGAATCTCAATCGGAACAAAGTCGGTTATATCTCCGCCCATAGCACCAATCTGTTTTACCATACTGGAGCTGAGATACATATTCTCGGCACTGGTTGTCAAGAAGATGGTTTCGATGTTGGGATTCAGTTTTTTATTTGTCAGTGCCATCTGAAATTCGTATTCAAAGTCAGACATAGCACGCAAACCCTTGATGATTGCACCGGCGTTTTTACTTTGACAGTAGTCGGCTAAAAGTCCCGATGAGGCATCCACCTCAACGTTTTCTAAATCTTTTGTGGCAGTTTTAATCATTTCCATTCGTTCTTCTACCTCAAAGCAGGGGTTTTTGGAAACGTTGGTCATAACAACCACAATGACCTTTGGGAACATACCTGCGGCACGCCGTATAATATCCAAATGACCTACCGTTATGGGGTCGAAGCTACCGGGGCAGACCGCTGTGATGTTGTTCAATTTATATTACCTCTTTTCTGAAAACGGTAACCAGAATTTTGCCGTATTTATAGTCCTTGGTTTTGAATCCGTCTAAAGCGGGAAGTGTGATTTCCTTTGGATGCTCGCAGGTGATAATGCCGCGGTCAGCAATTTTTTTTGCAACTGCAGGCAAGACCTTATCGTACAGCCCTAAGAAATAAGGAGGGTCAACAAAGACAATATCAAAAGTCTCGTTTGTACCGTTAAGAAAGGCAAGACTGTCGGCACGGTGAACCTTAGCATTATCCTGAAGCCCGCAGGCCGCAAGATTTTTCTTTGTAAGCTCACAGGAGGAGAAGTCGCTATCAACAAAGGTGGCGAATTTTGCACCACGGCTTAGTGCTTCTATCCCTAACTGACCCGAGCCCGAAAACAAGTCCAGAACATTTGCGGCAGGTATGTCGAAGTTAATAATGCTGAAAAGAGCTTCCTTGACTCTGTCGGTGGTGGGGCGAACGGTTTCGTCCCCCTTGGGAGCTTCTAAGCGTCTGCCTCCCGCAATACCTGAAATAACCCGCATTCCGATTTCCTTTCTTTGGTGTCATTACTCCATACACACTATATAATAACATACTATTTCTGAAATTTCCACTATTATTTTTATTTTTTGACGATTTATCTTCGCAACCCCCTTTTTTAGATGTTGTAATAGTCCAAGTTGCAGACGGAATATTATATATAAATTTGAGAGTAAAGAAGGGGATTTCTATGTTTTTAAATATTTTACTTTCGGCACTGTCGAGTATAGTTTATCTTGTGCTTCACGTGGGTTCACCGGGGCAGTTCCCACCGCCGCTCAGCCCTAAAAAAGAGGAGGAGTATATAAAGCTTTCTGCCGCAGGAGACGAAAAAGCACGGCAAAAGCTTATCGAACACAATTTGCGGCTTGTTGCTCATATAGTAAAAAAATATCCTAATTCGGGGGCGGAGCAGGAGGACCTGATTTCAATCGGCACCATAGGTCTTATAAAGGCAGTTTCTACCTATAAACAGGGTAAGGTGCGTTTGGCTACCTACGCTTCAAGATGTATAGAGAACGAAATACTGATGCATTTCAGAAGCTTAAAGAAAACAGCGCAGGATGTACTTATAAGCGAGCCCATTGACACTGATGCCGAGGGAAATAACCTCACCTTCGGGGATATAATTTCCGACGGTAGTGACGTGGTGGAGGATATAGACCTTAAGTGGAAAATTGAAAAGCTTAAAGCTTATATGGAAAGTGAGTTGACTCCGAGGGAACAAAAGATAATCTCTATGAGGTACGGATTGGAGGGGGGCAACGAGCTTCCCCAAAGAGAGGTGGCGGCACGGCTTCATATTTCCCGTTCCTACGTGTCGCGAATTGAAAAGAAAGCATTGCAAAAATTAAGGGCAAGATTCGGAGAATAGCCAGGTTGAAAAATCACCACAGATGTTGTATAATTACTGCAATGAATATTTTACGGGTGATTTAATGAAAAGACTAATCGGTGCGGCTTTGGTTTTAGCGTTGCTTTTCTGCGGTTGCGGAAATGCTGAGCCTGAGCAAACGGCTTCTTTCCCAATAGATGAAAGCCTATATGCCATGACGGAGGATTTGTATAGTTTCACTGCGGCACTTAACGGCAAGGTTATGCAGTTTCCGCTGAAGTATGAGGAGTTTATAAAATCGGGCTGGGAGTTAAAGCCCAACCATAAACAGGTGACCCTGAAGTCGGGGCAGTACAGTATCTACGGCATAACAAAAGGCGAGCTTTCCACCGAGGCTTATTTCGCCAATTTAGGCGAAGCTGATGCAAAGCTGTCTGACTGCCTTGTTTGCGGTGTTTCGGTTGCCGCTACCGATGGGGTACAGCTTGATTTATCGGGCGGAATAAGACTTGGAAAGGCCCAAAAGTCCGATGTGAAAACCTGCTACGGCGAACCTTCGAGCATAGAGGGTGATACCTTGATTTATGAGCAATCAAGGGAGGTGGGAGCAAAGCTTATTTTTAAAGAAAACCTGCTGTATGAGGTTTATCTTTATAATATAACCAACCCCTTCAAGGTGGAGTTTTCCGATAAGGTTCCCAAGGCGGTCAAGCAATATCGCGACCCCGAAGGCTTGTCGGCAGACTTAGAGGATTTCGCCTTTTACCTCTACGGCACAACCTACACAATGCCTCTGCCTCTTTCCCGAATGATAGAGGGCGGCTGGATGCTGGCGGGAAAATCCACCGAACAAATCCCCCCGGGGGAAACCTATAGCGATGCGGTGAAGGTTACCCACTCCAACCGCACCCTTACTCTTACCCTCAAAAACGTAGCGGACTATCCAACCACCCCCGAAAACTGTTTTGTGACCGCTATTGAAAGCACAAGCGATGTAAAGCTGGATATGACCCTTGCAAACGGATGCAGAGTTGGTGCAACAAAGTATAATTTTGAATCCACCTTTGGTCGGGAGAATTTCACAAGCGTTGAGGAAAAGGGGAAAGAAAGTATATATATTTATACCCATCCCGACCGTGGCACTCTCACAGTCATCACTAACGACGAAATGGGCTACATCACATCAATTAAGGTTGAAATGAATTAACAGAATAGTAATAAAACAGCGGCTTGCCCTTCGGGGTAAGCCGCTGCTTTTTATGTCGGTTATTATTTTGTAACTTTTATAAGCTGCACACCATATTCGCCTGTGGGAAGCTCTGCTTTTACAGCATAGGCGGTGAGAACATTGCCTTCAGCATTGTCAGCGTAGTGCTTATCACTGGCGGTGTAGAAGCCGTCCTCGGTGATTTCACCGGGATAACCTAAGTTGTAGTGGCAGTCGCAAAGGCTCCATTTAAGGGTGTCGTCTTCGGCTCCGTCAATGATTTGAGCCTTAAGCTGACGCTGCTCACCGGGTTTCATCTGTATTGTGATACCATCGGGGAATATAACCTGCTTTTTGGGAGGCAAGGTGGTGTATACAACAAGGGCGTAGTTTCCTTCAACCGTATCCTTGATTGTGTCGCCGACCTCGAAGGTGTCAACAACGGGAGGAATGAGCATATTGCCGTCGCGGGGTGTATCGTGGGTGTAAACGTGCTTGTAGAATTTTTTGTTTACAGCCTTTGACAGCTTGATTTCAAAGTTTCTGTTAAATGCGGAATTGTCTTTGAATTCAGCAACAATTGTGTAGTTTCCGTCAGCGGTCATAGCGGCAGTTGCGTGCATATCATTGTCGGAAACGGAGGTGCTTAAAATCTTGGAATGGCGAGGGATGTAATGATTGAGAAGTGAAAGCTCATAGAAAATAGTACCGCTAACCTCAGTGCCTCTGCCGGTTTCGGTGGGGAAGGGCCAGAAGAATTCATTTCCCATGTGGAAAAAGTGCTCGTCAATGTAGACACCACTCAAAATCCAGTAAAGCATTGCGGCGCATCCACCGTTGATAAATCCTAAAGTGGCCGAAACATTTGAGCGTTCAAAATCGAAATCTATTCCTTCGAATTTACCGTAGTTGTAGGTGCCGTATTCAGTGATGCAGAGAGGATGCTGAAGACCTGCAAGTTTACGGCATTTCTCTGCCATTGATACGGATTCCTCGTAACTGGTGCGGTAAAGGTGTAAAGAGGCGTATTCGAAAAGGTCGGGGGCGTTTTCATTGAAGTAGGGGAGCCAATCTTCATAGGTTTTTTGGGCTCCATAAGAACCCGAAACCTCGGTTGCCCAAATCTTCACAAGGTGGCGAAGGCCGTCTTTCTTGAGTTGTGCATCGCACTTTTTGAGCATTTCTAACCAATAGGCCTTAACTTCCATATCGTCGGGCACTACGAAATCCCAACCGCCGGGTGTGGCACCACCGTTGGATTCGTTGTAGAAGGTGAGGTACTTAATGTTATCATAGCCGCGATTTACAATTAACTCACGAATACAGTCGGAGCAGGAGGTAGCAAAATGGTCGAGGTCACGGGGTGCCGAGTTCTTCTTGTTGAATACGTTGGGGAAGGAGAACCAGGATTGCGCGGTGTAGCCAACCTTCCAACCAAAGTTGAGCTCGATTTCGATATCATTAGCTTTGAAGGCATCTAACTCCTTGTAAAGAGCCTGCATTTTGGGAGAATTGAAAACATACTTTCTGTTGAGGTATCCGTCCTCATCCATAACGAACCAGTCAATCTGGAACCAAAGTCTGATAACATTTGGGTGAGCCGCCGCAATTCTGCACTTTTCAAGCTCCATATACTGTTCTGTGAAGCCTCTTAGTCTGGAACTTTCGAAAAGGTGCATAGGAAGAACATTTGCGCCAACACCCAAGAAGTCCTCGGTAATGATGTTTTCTGTATCTACGGTAAGACTTCTAAAATCTTTGTATAAAGAGATATAATCTACAATAGCCTCGCCGTTGACTTTAAAGCTGATAACGTCATTTTTTTCGCCGTTGCCGTGGTATGTGTATATGAATCTACCAAACTCAGCCCTCTTTTTATCGGCAAGGGTAAGACCGCAATCTGCAGAAATGTCCGCTTCACCCTTTGTGATGATAATGGCATGGTCGCAACTTACCGCACGGTTCAGTTTGAAAGAAACGGCAGCGTCCTTTAATGTAACTGCTTCGTAATCGTCCATAGCACTGCCAATGGTAAGGTTTTCGGGCAAACCGTTGAAGGAACCTGAAATTTGGGGAACGACACCCACAAACTCTCCACCCTTGTAATTGTTGCTCACATAGGTATGACCAAAGGTATAGTCTTTATTGTAAAGGCCAAAAATCTTGATTCTTGACATACCATCTACCGAGTTGGTTGAAACCTGTCTGAAGGCAACGTAACGACAAGAAAGGTCCTCTACATCATAGTAGAAATCAGCCGCATTACGGCTTATGTGAAATACCATTTTGTTGCGGTTATCGTAGTAAATCACACGGTTTTCGGGATTTAACAAGGTTTCGCGGCTATTGGATGCATAAACCTCAAATTCACCGATTGTGTAGTCTACAAGACCATTGTGGAAGCAGCTTACGTAAATTCCGTCCACGTCTCTTTGGGTACCGAGATCATACAAAAAGGTAAATGCGGTGCCGTCAATATCAATGTGGTCATTGAATTTTTCATCACGGGTTATGTAGCAAAAGAAATCGGGATCGTGGTGGGGATTTCCTAATCTCACCGTTAACTCCTCGTCGATTCCATCGTCGCGGATAACCTCGGGTGTGCAACGGTCGAGCATATTTACTCCGAGCGTCGCTCTTGTGAAATTTTTTCGTTCAGGATTAAAGGTTGTTTTCATTAATATTACCTCCCCAAGGGAGCACCCCTTGTTTTTTTATATTGTAGCATAATCAAACGCTTAATTATAGTGTAATTTTACGGTTAATTATAGCACTTTCTCCGATATCTTATCAACCCAAAACACAAAAAAAGATGTACAAATAAAACCGCCGTATGTTGTGCAATATGACCAAGAGTAATTGCCGACTGCCAAATCACATAAAATTATATGAATGGGGAATAGTGAGTGGAGGAAATGCTTAGCAAAACCAACGAATTTATTTGGG
>JAZNQM010000146.1:0-2363 GCA_045590175.1 Acutalibacteraceae bacterium
TAGGCGGCATAAAAGGAAATTGCTTCCGTATTTGCCACGAACATATATTATATTAAATGGCAAAATAAAACAATGAAATATTCTGCTAATAGTATGGACAAAACTGCTATTATGTGTTATAGTATATTTGAAAAATATAAACTATGATTGGAAACTGTAAAAAATGATAAAGAGCGATATACACAGTACACAGGCAACCCCGCAGGCACTTGACAGTTATTTGGATATTTTAGATTGCGGCGTTTCCAAATATAAATTTGAAAAGGAAACGGTGGTTAGTCACAGAGGTCGGGACTATTTTCAGTTCATATATATTAAAAACGGAAAATTCTCAGCCGAGTTTATAGACAAAACTGTCGAGGTAGGAAGTGGTAGTGTTATTCTCTACCATCCGGGCGAGCCGCAAAAATACCATTATACCGAAAAAGCCGCCTGCGAAACGGTGTGGTTCCATTTTTCAGGCTCCGCGTTGCGTGAAATTATGGAGGAATTGGAAATCTGGCAGGAGAGGGTGTTCCACATAAGCAAAACCGATGAGATTGAGTTTTTGCTTTCCAAGCTTCTTCCCGAACACAGACTGAAATATCGGGGTTACAAGATTTCTCAAAACGCTCTTCTGCAACAGATTCTGTGTCAGCTTTGCCGCGGTGCGGATGATATCAAACATACCTACGGTGAAGCCCGACAGAAAATAGAGCAGGTGCTGATAAAAATGGAGAATGATATTAAAGGAAGCTTTACCGTTGCCGACTATGCTACAGAGATTCATCTTAGCGTCGACAGATTTTCCCATCTTTTTACCGAAACGATGGGAGTTTCTCCCCATAGATATATGCTTGGCTTAAAGATAAGCAAGGCGAAACAGCTTTTCCGTCAGACCGACCTTAACGTGAGAGAGGTGGCGGAGTTTGTGGGAATAGACGACCCCCTGTATTTCTCCCGCCTTTTCAAAAAGCACACAGGCTTCACCCCTACAGGGTACCGAAACCAAAACAATATATAAAAAACAAAGCTCAAGGCTTGATACCTTGAGCTTTTCTTTGCAATGAATTAATCTCAGATTAATTAGATGGCACGGGTAACCTTGCCGGAACGAAGACAACGGGTGCAGGCATAGATACGACGAGGTGAACCGTCGACAATAGCCTTAACACGCTGAACGTTGGGCTTCCAAGTTCTGTTAGAGCGTCTGTGTGAGTGGGACACTTTAATACCGAAACTAATTTCTTTGCTGCAGATTTCACACTTTGCCATGAGTCTGCACCTCCTTCAAGTTGATTACAATCGCAAATGATATAATAACAGATATTATCGCAAATTGCAAGTGTTTTTTTAAATTTTTTTATTTTTACCAAAAAATGTTGTAAATGCAACTCAAAACTGTTACAATGACATAGTAAATATGCTGATTTTAACTAAAGGCGGTAGTAATGTATGATACATAAGATAAATAATAACAGCATTTATGTTTCTGTGAACACAGAAGGTGCCGAGCTTTGCTCCCTTTGTGACGTTCATGGGTTGGAATATATCTGGCAGAACACCGACGGCAGCTGGGAAGGTCATTCTCCCGTGCTTTTCCCCATTGTGGGAGCCCAGAAGGATTATCAATATATATATGACGGCGAAACCTATCCACTACCTAACCACGGTTTTGCTTCTGTGTCGAAGTTCCGCGTTGCCGAAAAGCGTTCCGATTACCTTAAACTTCGACTTAAGGAAAATGCAGAGACTCTGAAGCAATACCCCTTCAAATTCACCTTCGACGTCGGCTTCGAGCTCAGCAACGATTCGCTGTATATCCGATATATCGTCACCAACAATGACGACAAGGTAATGCCCTTTGCGGTGGGAGGTCACACAGGCTACCCCGTACCCTTAGAGGAAGGGGAGAAATTTGAGGATTACAGGCTTAAATTCGACCTCGTCGAAACCTGTCAGGCTCCCTATCTTACCCGCGGTATGACAGCAGAAGCAGAGGAGTTCATACCCGTTCTCGATAACACTCAATATGTAGATTTGAACCACGAAATGTTCAGTCGCGGTGTGCTTGTGTTAGAAAACCTCAAAAGCCGCGGTGTTGAGCTTTATTCCACAGTCAGCGGCAGGGGAATCAGGGTTGATTACGAAGGCTTCGATAACCTTGCTTTGTGGCAAAATCCCACTGGCGGCAACTATATTTGCATAGAGCCCTGGTCCTCGCCGGGAACCTTCAGCGACCCCAGCGGACTGCTGGAAAAACGCAAGGGTATAACCCTGCTTGGTGCGGGAGAAACCGCCGAATTCGGCTATAAAATCACTATAATCTAAGGAGCGTAACAAATGAAAATCAAAGCAGTTTTTTTCGATATGGACGGCACGAT
>JAZNQM010000147.1:0-9164 GCA_045590175.1 Acutalibacteraceae bacterium
CGCGATTAGTACAACAAAAACCAGTCTGAACAAAAGAAAGCCCCACCCGTCTGCTGAAGTTGGTTTGTTTTCTTGACTTTCGATATCAATATAAGGTTCCATATTACCACTCCTTTGTTGGAATATATGAATTACAGGACAAAAATATACTGAAGGTTAAATACTCTAACCTTCAGTATTATAATAAAGATATATATTTTCCGCGGCTTTTTTAGATACACCTTTGACTGCCGCTAAGTCTTCTACCGACGCTCGCTTTACGGCTGTCATGGTTTTGAACCTTTTAAGCAGCTTATCAGCTGTAGCTTTGCCGACACCGTCAATTGAAGTCAGCTCGGAAGTCAGCATAGATTTAGAGCTACTGCTTCTATGATATCCAATTGCAAATCGGTGTACCGCCTCCTGAATCTGAGAAAGCAAGGTGAAGGCTGCTCGATTGGATTTAATTGCAATGGTTCCACCGCTTGTTGCAATAGCATTAGTTTTGTGCTTACCGTCCTTAACCATACCAAAAACGGGTACACTGACTTTATACTCATTAAGTACCGTCAATACTGCGTTTAACTGAGTGTGCCCGCCGTCGAGTAATATCAAATCGGGAAGCCTTGAGAAGCCTTCGTCCTCACCCTTCAAATACTCAGAAAAACGACGTGACACTACTTCTTGCATTGAACGGCAGTCATCCTGTCCCACAAAGGACTTTATCTTAAATTTTTTATAGGCAGATTTATACGGAGAACCGTTTTTGAACACAACCATACCCGCAACATTATCGCTGCCTGCAGTATGGGATATATCATAAGATTCGATATATTCAGGAGGGCTCGTAAGATTTAAAAGCTTTGCTAATTCATCCAAAGCCGCAATCTCGTGTCCCCTTCTGCCGGTGGCATCTGCAATATATTGAGAGGCATTGTTTCTGCACATATCAATAAGTTGTTTTTGCTCTCCTATTTTTGGAACCACGATTTCGACCTTGTGTCCCGAAGTTCTTGTGAAATACTCCGTAAGCATTTCCAAATCCTCGCAAGGCTCGTCCAACAAAATTCGTTTTGGAATCTCGTTTGATGCGGAATAGAACTGCTTCAAAAAAGAGCTTCTGAGCATCGGCATAGATTCAGAGGCTTCGATTAAGAATTGCTTACGGTCACAAAGCCTGGATTGTCTGAAAACAAATATCTCCACCGCAACTCGCCCTTCTGACAGCACAAAAGCTATGACATCCTGATTTTCATAGGTAGACAGCATAACCTTCTGCTTTTCTTTGATTTTTTCAACAGCGCGAATCCTATCTCTGATTCTTGCTGCCTTTTCAAAATCCAAGCTTTCTGCGGCTTTTTCCATTTCGCTTCTGAGTTGATTAAGGTTTAATTTTGAACCGCCTCTGATAAATTCAATAGCATCGTTGACGGTAGCGGCATAATCCCTCTGGCAGATTTTACCCGCACACGGAGCATTGCAGGCTCCTATGTGAAAGTTAAGGCAGGGTCTTGATTTGTTAATATCACGCGGAAAAATCTTATTGCATTTGGGAAGCTTGAAAATTTTTGAAACCTCATCAACAGTCTGCTTTACAACCCAACCCGAATTATATGGACCGAGATAATCTGCACCGTCATTTTCAAGCTGCATCGCACTGGAGATCCTGGGCCATTGACCTTTTGTAATTTTAATATAGTGATAGCCCTTATCATCCTTCAGCAAAACATTGTACTTAGGCTGGTGCTGTTTAATCAAGGAGCATTCAAGAATCAATGCTTCAAATTCGCTGTCACAAACAATATACTCAAAACGTTTGACCTGCGACACCATTTGTCTTACCTTATCAGTGTGGTTGGTAGGACTGCCGAAATACTGACTAACACGGTTTTTTAACACTTTTGCCTTGCCAATGTATATTATTTTATCCGACTTATCCCGCATAATATATACACCGGGACCCAGCGGGAGTTCCATAGATTTTTTTCTTAATTCAGCTCTGAGTCCGTTTTCCATACAGTCCCTCCTTTCGGGGTGAAGTCGGCAGCTAAATCGATGTTTTTGAGGGTTAAAAATAACAGTTTACCATCTGCATCTACAGTCAGCGAAAATTCACCTTTATCTGTGTTTCCGTAGAATTTAAAAGCTCCGTTATTGTCTGCCGATATTTCTTTACCCAATGTCAAATCAATGACGTTTGCTATTATTACAGGCAACGGTTTTGTGACTTTATCAGAAAAAATGAATTCATTTCCACCACACTTGGCGATAAACTCATCATTACGATAAATAAATTCTATAGGAAGGGTATTATCAACAGGTAAAAATTTATAATATCCGTCTTTATAGGACAATCTGTACTTATAGACATCTGCATTTTGACTGATTGTTACGTCATAAGAAAAGGGCTTTTTTTCAATTGTTGCGGTTTCAGGCGACCAAATCTCGCAGGAAGTCAACACTAAACTAATCAGCAAAACGACAAGTATCTTTTTTAGCACAAATATCCCGACCTAACCTTCGTATTCTTTGAAAAGAGAAGGCAATGTGTCGATAATATCTGTGGGCAGCATAGAATGAATTGACATTTTAGATGCCGCCATATCACCTGCAAAAGCGTGAATCTGGACTCCGCAAACTGCAGCGTCCTGAGGTGACATTCCCTGTGCTAACAAAGAATTGATAATACCCGCTAAAACATCACCGCTACCACCAACTGCCATACCCGGATTGCCTGCCATACAGACATATAACTCTCCGTTGGGCAGTGCAACAATAGTGTTGGCGCCCTTAAGCACAAGCACCTTGTTGAATCTTGTACTGAACGCGTGGGCGACCTTGAAGCGGTTGCGTTGAACCTCGTCGGCAGTGGTTCTCATCAGCCTAGCCATTTCGGCAGGGTGAGGAGTCAACACCATCGGTGCTTCACTTTTCAATAAAATATCTATGTTTTTGGAAACGATATTTATACCATCGGCATCAAGCACTATTGGTGTTCTGAGGTTAGGGATTAAGGTGGACACAAGGTCGGCTGTTGATTTACAATCAGACAATCCGCATCCAATAAGCAGCGAGTCGGCAGAAGCTAATGCTTCAGCAATCTCCCTCAAAGAATCAATACCAACGGTGCCGTCAGCTGTATCATCACAGGGTATATATACAGCTTCGAGAAGCTTAGCGGCGGCTATAGGATAAATCGATTTAGGCAGAATCGCCTTTACTAAGCCTGCACCACTCCGTAAGGCAGCTTTGGCAGACAAAATTGCCGCACCTGCCATACCGTAGGAACCGCACAATTGAACGGCAGTACCGCACTGCCCCTTATGAAAATTCTTCTTGCGTTTCGGCAATAAGGATTTCACAAGGCCGTTCTCGATGATAGTGATATTTGAGGTTACACTATTCATTATCTTGGGTGATATGCCGATACCAACGCGTACAAGCTTACCGCAATAGTCAGAAGCGGGATAAAGCACGTGACAAGGTTTTACAGCTATAAAAGTTATGGTTATATCAGCATTAACACAAGCATTGGACACAGCACCTGTATCACATTCACAGCCACTCGGTAAATCCAACGCAATTTTTACAGCATTAGATCGATTAAAGCGTTCTATAATCATAGCAACATCTTCGTTAATCTGTCCGTGGAAACCAATTCCGAATATTGCATCAACTAAGAAATCGGCATTATTAATTTTAACAGGTGCATCGGAGTCGTCAATTCCGTAGACCCTTATCGGGTATGTGGAAAGTTTGGAGAGAGTTTCTTTAGCACTTTCTGTATTGGGCATACCTGCCACCAAAATAATGCACACATCTGCACCAGCATCATAAAGCTTACGGGCAACCACAAAGCCATCTCCACCGTTATTACCGTTTCCTGCGACTACTACAACACTTTTTCCTTTTACCTCGTATTTATCAACTATAACATTGGTAGCGGCTGCTCCTGCATTTTCCATCATACGAAGTCCGCTAAACCCACCGGTAATAGCGTTACTTTCTATCTCACGTATGTCTTTGGCAAACAAGACGTTCATATTAATTCTCCTTTATAAACAAATAACCGACGGATAAACCGTCGGTCAACTAATGTTACTTCCACCAGTCAGAAACAAGCGAACGCGGAATAAACAATTTAATATGGTTGATAAAATTTTCATTGGGAGAAAGGATTACTTCGCTTTTTCCGAATTCCTTGGTTGAAACTGTGAAAACGTAAGCATTCTCCATATCATCTGTACATACAAAGGTTTTTACACCGCTGTTTTTTTGGTGGTCTGAGGAGTATTTTTTAACACCCTCAACCTTATTGCACTCAAAAGATACCAACCTTTTTCTTGAGCTTTTGTTAATTATCTTATCGACATCAACACTTCCGTTGGTTGCTATGTATTCGAACTCAATATTAAGCATTGAGTTCACCTTGTATGCAGAATAGATTATTGCAGCCGAAATTAATATCAAAAACGGAAATTTCATTTGTAGGGCGAAATAAAAGCCGGCAAATCCGATAAGGACCGCTAAAACCCAAATCATAATTTTACATGCGTAGGTTGCAAATGTTGGTTTTACTTTAACAATTTGTTCTTTGTAGGAATCCATAATATCCTCCTTTGCTAACTTAAATTTTAACATAAATCAAGTTATAATTCAAGTGGTACATTATTTTAACATTTCATAAAACTCTTGCAGATTGATGACCTTAACCCCAAGGCTTTCGGCTTTGGTAAGCTTACTGCCAGCGGCTTCTCCCGCTAAGACGAAAGTAGTCTTTTTAGATACACTTCCGGAAGTTTTACCTCCGTGCTGCTCGATTATTTCGGAAGCTTCATCGCGGGTAATACCATCGAGCGTACCCGTCAAGACAAAGGTCATACCCTGAAATCTGTTGTCGAGAGTATTGTCAACCGTTTCCATTGTCAAACCCTTTTCGCGGAATTTTCCAATTAATTCTGCGGTCTGAGGATGGGAGAAAAACTCTGTAGCGCTTTGAGCCAATATCTCGCCAAAACCCTCGATATTCATATAATCTTCGAAACGGGCATTAAGGATGCTATCAATAGTTCCAAATGCATCGCAGATGAGCTTAGAGGCTTTGAGACCGATATGTCGGATGCCCATAGCATATATAAATCTGTAAAGCTCGTTGCTTTTAGATTTTTCAATAGCATTAATTATATTGCTTGCGGACTTGTCCTTGAAATTTTGGAGCTTCAACAAATCGTCTTTGGTTATATCGTAAATATCAACAGGGGTCTTGATTATGCCGCTATCAACCAAGGTTTCAAGTATAGCGGGTCCCAAGCCCTCAACATCCATAGCATCACGGGAAGTGAAATGTATAAGATTGCGAAGCAATTGTGCAGGGCAAGCGGGATTTGTACATCTCAATGCTGCCTCGTCTTCAATCTTATGAATATCGGCACCGCAGGAAGGACATACCCGAGGTAATTCATATATAGCTTTTCCCTCTATATGGTGCTTGACACCTACTACTTCAGGGATTATATCACCGGCCTTACGAACAATAATCGTATCACCAATGCTGATACCTTTTTCCTTTATAAAATCTTCGTTATGAAGACTTGCTCTGCTAACGCTGGTGCCTGCAAGAAGCACAGTATCGAACACAGCAGTGGGTGTAAGTGCACCCGTTCTTCCGACATTCACTTCAATATCTTTGAGCACAGTTTCTTTTTCTTCGGGTGGGTATTTATACGCAACAGCCCATTTGGGGAATTTAGAGGTTGAGCCGATGTCGTTTCTTGCAGCAAAATCGTCCACCTTGATTACAGCACCGTCAATATCGAAATCTAATTCGCCTCTGATATTTCCGATTCTCTCGATTTCAGAGATAGCCTCATCGATAGTTTTACATCTTTTGTAAAAGGGCAAGGTGGAGAAGCCAATCTTTTTAAGGAATTCAAGAGAATCAATATGGTTGGATATTTCTTCGTGGGTTGATTGCTGAATATTAAATACAAATATATCCAAATTTCTTGAAGCTGTTATTTTAGAATCCTTTTGACGAAGGGAGCCGGCGGCGGCGTTTCGAGGATTTTTAGGGAGCTTTAAACCATTTATCTCCTGATATTTATAAAACGTATCAAAGCTTTTGTGGGACATATATACCTCACCGCGAACCTCTAAAAGCGGAGAGTTATCCTTGATTTTTTTAGGAACTGACTTAATTGTAGCAAGGTTTTCGGTAACGTTTTCACCCACATCACCGTCACCGCGGGTGGAGCCGACGGTAAAAACTCCGTTTTCATATTGCAAAGATACAGACAGGCCGTCGATTTTGGGCTCAACAGAATAAACCGCATCGGGATACAGCTCTCTGACACGCTTATCGAAGCTTCGAAGCTCTTCATAGCTGAAAGCATCCTGGAGACTTTCCATTCTGACTTTATGCTCAACGGGAGAAAACTTTTCTCCCACATTACCGCCGACATTCTTGGTAGGAGAATCACTGTGTGCAAACTCGGGAAATTCGGTTTCCAGTTCTAAAAGCTCACGTTGAAGCATATCATATTCCCTATCGGAAATTTCGGGTGCATCCTGTTCATAGTAAAGCTTACTATGATGTTTCAGCTCCTCCGTGAGACTGTCTATTTTCTTTTTTGCATCTTCTTTTAACATTATATTTCTTCCTTTTAAGTGTTAAGTCCGTAGATATTGCCGTATGATGAGGGTACCTCGCCGACTATGACAGATTCCGCAACAACGTAATCAGTTATTATTTTATCAAAATATTGGTCGTTTATAATCATAAGACAAAAGTCTGTGGTTACAATTAGCTTAATGCTATGTAAGGTTTGATTTAATCCCGCCTGGGTTAAACTACTGACAATCTCAGAATTTGTGCTGCAATACAAATCAAAGTACACCTTGATTGCAGGACCGCGGTTGGATAATAAAGAGCTGTTAATAACGCTTCCTAATTGTACTGTGGTTTCAAGGTTTTTATTGTTATCCAGGGCTTTATCTATCTCAGTAACCATCTCGGATTTAAGCTTGTTTATGGCAACTGAATTAGCCTGCACATAGGACACCTCTCCACCGTTTGTTTTAGTGAAAATCAAATCATCATAGGAGAGTTGATGACTCGACAAAGTATCGGATACTATAGTGTTGATTTTATTCAAAAGCAATTCCTCAGCATTTTTTATTGCAAGCGGTCCGATGATTTTAGATACGGTTGAATCCACAAAAACCAATAAAGAGATTGCAAAAGAAATAAACACACAAAATCTGATGTTACGCGATTTTCGTATATTTCGTTTTTTAAACATTTTTTTGCGAAGCATCAGCATTCCCCCCATATATACTACTCAGAAACGGGGGTTTTGTTAAAACGAAATATACACAAATGAGGCAAAGGAAACACCTTTTGCCTCATTTATAACAGTTATTATCCAATCATTGAAATCAAGATACCGGCAGCAACGGCAGAACCTATAACACCTGCAACATTGGGACCCATTGCATGCATAAGCAGGAAGTTGCCGGGATCAGCCTGTTGACCAACCTTCTGAGATACACGGGCTGCCATAGGAACGGCAGAAACGCCTGCAGAACCAATAAGAGGATTAACCTTACCGCCTGTCAATACATACATTAACTTACCGAGAAGGACACCACCTGCGGTTCCGAAACAGAATGCAGCAAGACCCATACCAACGATAACGAGAGTTTCGTACTTTAAGAAGGTAGCGCCGTTTGTTGTTGCACCAACAGAAAGTCCAAGGAATATTGTGATGATATTCATAAGCTCATTCTGTGCCGTCTTAGAAATTCTGTCAACAACACCGCATTCGCGCATAAGGTTACCCAGCATAAGCATACCAACCAAGGTAGCGGCATCAGGGAGAATGAGTGAAACAATGATAGCAACAAGAACAGGGAAAATAATTTTCTCAGTCTTGGAAACAACTCTCAGCTGCTCCATTCTGACGGTACGCTCCTTCTTGGTTGTAAGAAGCTTCATAATAGGCGGCTGAATAACAGGAATCAAAGCCATATAAGAATAAGCCGCAACAGCGATAGCTCCGAGATACTCGGGAGCAAGCTTAGAGGTAACGTAAATCGCAGTAGGACCGTCTGCACCACCGATTATACCAATGGAGGCAGCTACATTTGCGGGCATACCGAAAGCGAGAGCACCGATAAATGCAATGAAAATGCCTAACTGAGCAGCAGCACCTAAAAGGAAGCTCTTGGGGTTGCTGATAAGAGGACCAAAGTCGGTCATACAACCAATACCTAGGAAGATAAGAGGCGGATAAATACCCAATTTAACACCAAGATAAAGTATATCTAACAAGCCGCCGTGGAGAATTTCGCTGTAATTAAGTCCGTTTTGCAAAGCTTCTGCATCGAAAAATTCAGGATGGAAAATTCCTGCACCCGGAAGGTTAGCAAGAAGCATACCAAAAGCGATAGGGAGAAGCAACAAAGGCTCAAACTCTTTTTTGATTGCAAGATAAAGCAATACACAGGCAACAACAACCATTATAAGATTGAGGTGACCGCCATTAGCCACATCGAAAAATCCGGCAAAACCTGAATTCATAAATAGGTTTTTTATCGTATCAATAAATGCACTCATTTGTGGAGCTCCCCTTTCTTAAAATGCTTTGGTGTTTTGGAGAACACCGGCAGTTGCCCAAGCCGAACGACTACCGTTGGTTGCGGCAGGCTTTATTCTGCGTATAACGGGTTTAACCCCTGTATCAGCATAGATCGCGTCGACTGCGGCGGCAATGACTGCGATTATTTCATCGTTATCTTCTTCTATAGTCACAACGGGAGCTGGCGCAGGAGCAGGTGCGGGAGTTTCCTTTTTAGCGGGCTTTTCTTTTTTTACGCCGTTGATTCTATCCATTATTCCGCCGAAAATGGAAATGACAACAACAAGAAGTACCAGCATTAAAAATACTATTGTTATTCCGCTCACAGTAACAATTGAAGCCTGTCCCCAATCATAGCCGTTGCCAATAGCACCTGTTTCTAATGCAGGGATAAAATTTAAAAACGGATTATTTAACATAATTTACCTCCGTAGCGTGAAATAAACTTGAATTATTATATAACATTTTCCTCAATAAATCAATGATTTTCTAAAGAAAATTTAAATTTTAAAAGCATATCCGCCAACAGGTCTGATATTGAGAACA
>JAZNQM010000148.1:0-4207 GCA_045590175.1 Acutalibacteraceae bacterium
ACCGCCGATGATAATAGGAGTATCGCCAAATATTCGACGAATTGCTTTTGAATAAACAGTGACAGCACGGTCGGGTCGAAGTCCAGCTTTAGAGCCGGGAGAATAGGCATCGGTACTGCGTTTGCGTTTGGCGGCGGTATAATGCGCCACCATAGAATCTATATTTCCTGCATTAACCATAAACCCATATTTCGGTCTGCCGAGGATTTTAAAGGAGCTATCATCATTCCATTTGGGCTGGCTGATAATGCCAACACGATATCCGACATTCTCCAAAACACGGGAAATGATTGCGGTACCAAAGGTTGGGTGGTCAACATAGGCGTCGCCCGTCACGATTATAAAATCGCATTGCTCCCAACCTCTCGCTTTCATATCATTTTGATTAATAGGTAAAAACATAGCTTATTCTTCCGCTTCGGCAAGGTCATCGGTTCGAGCCTGCATTTCCATTAACTGAGCCTTGGTAATAAGCACGGTTCGGGGCTTAGCTCCCTCATAGGGTCCGATAATTCCTCTCTCAGCCATTTCGTCCATAATACGTGCTGCACGGGCATAACCCAGTTTTAGTCTACGTTGGAGCAGCGAGGTAGAAGCCTGTCCGTTTTCAACAACACATTCAATAGCGGCATTAAGCATGGGATCGGCTTCTTCAGAGCTTCCTTCGGAGCCGGATTTACCACCTTTGCCATCCTTAGAAGCTGCCGCCTGACGTTCGATTTCTTCCATAATATCGGAATTATATTCATCTGTTCTTATGCCCTTGATAAATTCAACAACCGACTCAACCTCGTCGTCACTAACAAAGCAGCCCTGAATACGCTGAGGCTTGATAGCACCCACGGGTTTAAACAGCATATCACCGCGACCGAGGAGTCTCTCAGCACCGCCACCATCGAGAATGGTACGGCTATCGTTTACGGAAGAAACCGCAAAGGCAATACGGGAAGGAATGTTGTTTTTTATGGTACCGGTAACAACGTCGACCGAGGGACGTTGAGTTGCGATAAGCAAATGCATACCAGCAGCACGAGCCTTTGCAGCGATTCTGTTAACTGAATCCTCGACCTCGTGAGAAGCGGTTAGCATAAGGTCAGCTAACTCGTCGATAATGATAAGGATATGCGGCATTCTGATAAGGTCATCGCACTTATCGGCAAGACGGTTGTAGCCCTCAAGATTACGCACATCGTTTTCTGCAAACATCTTGTAGCGTTTTTCCATTTCGGTTACTGCCCAGCCAAGGGCACCTGCCGCCTTGCGGGGATCGGTAACAACAGGAACAAGCAGATGCGGAATGCCGTTATAAACACCCAACTCAACGACCTTTGGGTCAATCATCAGAAGCTTTACTTCATCAGGGGTGGCATTGTAGAGAATGCTCATAATTATTGAGTTGATACAAACGGATTTACCCGAGCCGGTGGCACCTGCAATGAGTCCGTGGGGCATTTTTGCAATATCGGTTACAATGGGTGATCCGACAATGTCTTTGCCTAATGCAACGGTCAGCTTAGACTTAGAACTTGTAAATGCCTTGGAATCTATTATCTCACGGATTGTGACAACGTTGGACTTCTTGTTGGGAACCTCAATACCGACTGCAGGTTTATTTGGGATAGGTGCTTCAATACGAACACCTGCTGTTGCGAGGTTCATTGTGATATCGTCGGAAAGGCTTGTAATCTTACTGATTTTAACACCTGCAGCGGGTTGAAGCTCATAACGGGTTATGGATGGTCCGGCACTGATGTTAATGATTTTGGTCTCAATACCGAAGCTACGGAGTATATTTACAAGCTGCTCCCCAATCGCTTCGTGGTCCTGAGCACCAGCGGAACCGTTCTGCTTTCCTTCCTGTAAAAGGGTAAGTGGCGGGAAACGGTATGCCTCCTCATCCTCGGGGATGTCGCTGAGGGAAAGACCTTCGGGAATTATAGGAACGTTTTCGCCTTTTTCTTCCTTGATTTCTTCGGCGGGTTTCTCCTCGGCGGAAGTTGGCTCGGCTTCAGGGATTATGGGAAGCTGCTCTGCTTCCGGTTCTTCCGTTGGGATTTCGGCTATTGGCTCAGGTTGAATCTCAGCCACAGGTTCTTCTGTGGGAAGCTCTTCGCCGTTATAAGTAGCAATAACTCTGCGACGTCTTTCTTCGACGCTTACGGGTTTCTCAGTAGCTTCTTGTGTTTTGCGTTTTTCTTCTTCGCCAGGTGCCGGTACATCTAACTCGGGTTCGTCAGAGATTGCACGCCTTTCGGAAATCCTTCTGCCGTTTTCTTCCATTATGGTTTCAATGGTCTGCCCCGCGGTTACAATGGGCTTCTTAATCATTCTGAATGCAGAGATAAGGGTTGTGCCTGTGAGAAGCATAACCATAACCACCATAAGCAAAACTATTGTGATTTTAGCACCTGTGCCGCCAAACATCTTATATAGCGGATGTCCGATAATTGTGCCCAAAGCACCGCCGTAAACCTCGCTGTAGGAATAGGCTTTTACTACGTGGTCCAAAAAATCGTATTTAGCGGCTACGTCAGAGAATATGTCCATTGCACCCGACAAAAACCAAATGAGCAGACCTGACTCTGCAAGTCTCACACTGAGACGCTCGTAGTGTTTTTCGAGAGCACCAACAACGGCAATTATGCCGAGAATTACGGGCATAATATATGCGCAAATACCAAACAGACCGAACATTAAATCGTGGAGCCAGCTCCAGATTACACCATCGGATTTAATCACAGCAATACAGAAAAGCAAAATTGCAACAGCAAACAAAAAGATTGCCTTAATCTGCTTGTTGCCGCCAATGGGCAGCTGCTCCTGCATTTGCTCGATTTGAGTTGCAGTGGCACTTGTGGGCTTCTTGGTTTTCTTTTTTGTGTTTGTTTTTTTCTTGGTTGATTTTTTGGCGGTTGCCATTTTTATGTAACACCTCGTTTATATGTATGAGCGACTATGTCGCTCTTATTGAATATTTGCAAATGCCTCGTTGAGATAGTCAGCAGGGTTGGTGGAATTAACACGTCGCACGATTTTTTTGCCGTCGACGTCTTCATATTCGGCGAAGCCGTGCTTCAGCTTATAGTATTTATATGGGGTTTCCTTTTCGGGGAAAATCATTGCCTCGGGGACGATAGAGTGAAGAATCATTGCTCCTCACCGCCTTCGCTCTTTTGCTCAATCATTTCGTAAAGACAAGCCATCGCATCGCTGAGACCACCGAGGCTATCAATAAGCCCCTCTTTAACCGCTGACTCCCCTTCCAAAACAGAGCCCATATCGGTTACAAGCTCGCCTACGTTCAGCATAAGGTTCTTAAAACGCTCGGGGGAAATATTTGAATTGTCGGTGACAAAACGGATGATTCTATCCTGCATTTTGTCGAAATAGTTTAGCATCTGAGGAACACCCAGCACAAGACCCGAGGTTCTGACGGGATGCAGGGTCATTGTGGCAGATGGAGCAATAAAGGAACGCTTGGCAGAAACCGCCAGAGGTACGCCGATGGAATGCCCCCCGCCCAGCACCAAGGATACGGTGGGGGTTTTCATACCTGCAATAAGCTCCGCAATGGCAAGCCCCGCTTCAACGTCGCCGCCAACCGTGTTGAGGATGATGATAAGCCCCTCAATGGACTTATCCTCCTCGATTGCCACAAGCTGGGGGATGACGTGCTCGTACTTGGTGGTTTTGTTTTGAGAGGGCAATATAAAATGCCCTTCAATCTGACCTACTATGGTAAGACAATGAACGGTGTGCTTGCCCTTAGTGGTGGTAACAGAGCCCATCTTCTCAATGGAGTCCATTTGCTCGTCGTTTTGGCCGTCGCTCTCTTCCCCTGTTTTCTTTTCTTCTTTTTCGCTCATACAAAATACCGCCAATCTAAAAAAGTTCACGTTTATAGTATGAGGAAAAATTGCAGAAAATATGCAAACAGCAAAAGCATATAAATATACGAATACATTATAGCATTTTATGTTAACTATTGCAAGTGCTATATACTTAAAAAATACAATATTTTGTGGCAAAGCAAAGACACCCCCTATACAGAGAGTGTCTTTGAGGAAATTTTTGTATGATTATTTAACTTTAACCATCTTAGCCTTGCAGTATGCACCGTAGTAGGTCTTGCCGCTGACCTTCTTGTATGCTCTAACCTTTACATAGTAGGTCTTCTTGGATGTGAGCTTCTTGATGGTCTTCTTGG
>JAZNQM010000149.1:0-5132 GCA_045590175.1 Acutalibacteraceae bacterium
GGGCGATGACAAACCGAAAAGCTCCGAAATTATGCCGTTTTAGGCAGGTTCGGACTAATCGTGTTTGCTTAGGGTGACAGGATTCGAACCTGCCACCCTACATAAAAACGACCATCTGCTTTTGGGCAAATGGTCGTATGATTTATGGCAACATCAATACTGAAGCACTTCTTAATTTCAAAATCTTAAATCATTTTTATTTCTTTTAAGGTTGATTCATAATCATTCTTCTTAACTTAATAACATCAGACACGGTAACACTTTTGCTTCCGTTAAGATCTGCCTGAACGGTATCCTCAACTGAATCTGTAATTATTTCGCCGGCTAAGACTACGATATCGCTTACATTCAATTCACCATCGCAATAAAGGTCGCCATAGTATTTTATACTATAGTTACGAAGTTCCTCCTCGTTATATACAACCTTTGCAATCAGACCTGGTGCCATTGCTTTTAGGAAATCGGATTGTTTTTCGCCGTCCTTAGTGTAGAATTCAATTACATTTTCGGGAAAACCGAACTTTGACAAGAATTCTGTATAAGTGTCACCACAGTCGGTATAGACGGTGTTATCATTTATAACAACACCTGCGTTTTCTTCAATGCTATCTATCTTTAAGCCGTATTTAACGCTGATGCCTGCACTTACAGCGGGAATGGTATAGGCACCGTCTTCCGCCACAATGCTATTGCTACCATGGGTAACTGCTACAATTTTCTCGTAGAGGTTATCACCTTCAGCCTTGATGGTTACAGGCTCGCCCAGTTCGGCAAAATATCCTCCCAGCTTTTCGCTGTACATAAGACCTGTGCCGTCTAAAGACAGCTTAACATCGCCAAGATTGTTGAGTTCAAGCTTTGTGGCTTTTACCAATTTGATGTTGTCGATGTAAGATGTAGTGTAGGTTGCTGCGGTGTTGATTTTGCCGTTGAATTCGGTTTGACTGCCTGAATTGAATACGGTGACATACTTAGTCCATCGGTTATCAGAGGCAGGGGGATAATCCCTATAGTCGTCAGTTCCGAATTTATATGTGTCTACCATAGGTGCGAAATAAAATCGTGAGCCATCACTCATCTTACTGCTGTCGTTGGGTAAACTCTTGTAATCGTAGGATAGAATATAATATGTGTCGGTTTCCAACGGCTCGTCGAACAGGTTAAATTCTTGATAATTATAGGTGTAGGTTACACCCATATTTCCATTTTCCCTTGCCCACCAATCGGCACTGGGTATAACATACACCTTTCCGTGGTCTTGCTCACCCGAGTCATAGATGCCCCAGGTGGTGGTGCCGTTAGAAGTAGTGCCGGACGCGTCGCTCAAATCGGTTTGAGTAACAATATATGGCGAAACGGGTTCGCCAACCAGCTTGTCGTCCGCTTCCCCCATATTGTCGATATAGCCCCCCTGAGCCGAAACAGGAACAGCCAGTTGCAGACAGAGCATAACTGTCGAGAGGACCAAAGATATCCGTTTTCTAAATTTCTTCACAACAACATCTCCTTAATTATGTGAAAACATACGGGTGTGGCACCAGGCTGAAGTACAGTCTGGTGCTACAAAAACTAACAAATCACATATTGGCTTCTGTTTTATCAGCCATAATCACCCAATGCATCTTCGGTTTCTCCTACATTTCCACCGTAGCCAATGCTGACTGCGGCCTCACAATAGATCTCCTCAGAAGGAAGAAAAACCTCTGCTGAAGGAATAATGTATTCTTTTTTCATTATTCTGCTACTCCTATTCTGAAGGTGTTGTAACGGAGGTGATGCAATCACTGTATTCGGTGAAGGTTTCGCCGTTTAATATATAGCTGAACGCAACTCTTACATATCTTGTACGGTCTGCCGCAACACCCTTAAGAACTATCATAAAGGGTCCTGCCTTCTTAATGTTAACATTGGAGCAAACTACTCTATATGCAGTTGAATCCATTACCAAATCATCGGCTGTTGCACTGCTCAGAAGGTCGGTGTATATAAGGTCTACGGACAGGAATTCTGCACCCTCGGGAAGGTTAGCGTCACCTGTGAAATACAGATTGTATTTGCCGTTTAAAGCTTTAACATTAACAGCGGAGTTAAGAACAACTGCACTAACCTCTGTGATTTCGTTATATACAGCCTTCAAATGGAATTCACCGGGAACATAGAAGGTGTACTGTCTGTCGGTGGAAACGGCAGTTCCGGAAACGGTATCCAGCCAGTATCCGAAGTTTTCACCCTTTGCCACAACGGTATAGGAGGTGTCAAAGCTCAAGGTGAGGTTCTCAACATCTTCACCGTCGGTAACGCTGACGTTCTGACCAAGCTCTTCTCTCTCGTATACAGCGGAGAAGGTTGTATCTGCGGTAATTTCCTCATTTACGTCGGCATTCCAGCCTACAAACTCATAGCCGTAGATGACACCAAGTGCAGTTTCTGCCTTGGCTATATCGGATTTAAGAAGGGTGTAGCTATCGGTGTAGGAAGGAATGGTAAGAAGGGTGTTTCCGCAGTTGTCTGTAAAGGTTATGTTGAACTTGAGTTCTCTATAATCCAGCAGACCTGCGAAGGTGCTGGTGAATGCACGAGCACCAAAGTCGTTCACGTGGTTATAGTTGTTTGCCATATAGTCGCAACCAACCTTGCTCTTGAAGAGCTCATTTGCCAGAGTGAGATAAGGAGCTACGATAACACCCTGACCCTTATACTGCAGATAGATTTCCTCAAACTCGGCAACTCTTGCCAAGGAATAGCCCTTAGTGGTCTCATCAAGAGGTAGGCTGGAGCTGGCAATAATTATTTCGCAATCGGGATTGAGCGTTCTTGCATATTCGATAATCTTGATAAGGCTGGATTTGAAGTTGGGGTCTCCACCGTCGTTGCCTGAGAAACCAAGCACAAGAACGTCGGGGACAAGGTCACCTAACTGACCTGCTATTGTAACATCGTTAGCTGCATCGGAAGCCTTTTTACCGCCGCAGGAACGATTGTAGAAATTGATGTTGGTTTCTCCATCCTCGGTGTAGCCCCAATCACTTCTGAGCTTGTTAACAACCTGACGGGGCCAGGTGGGAACAAAGGGATCCACGTAAATGTAGCTGGTGTTATCGGCAACGGTGCCGTCGGAATTGGTCCAGGTAGAATCCAGCTCCTTAAGACCGCTGGAGCTCCAACCAACAGTAGAGCTTGCACCATAGAATACGAAGTCGATGTCTTCCTTATTCTTGAGCTTTTGGGTTAATTTGGGCAACTCGCTGAGTTTACTCTCAACCCTTGTGCCCTGATAACCGTCATCCCAGGTCTTGTAATGAGTATAGGTAACGTCGATTGCATAGCTGTAAAGTTGACCCTTATCTTTTACAAGTGCGGGGGTAGAAATATCTATGTCATCGCTATAGTAGTTAAAACTATTGCCTTCTAAGAAAACAAGTTCACCGTTTTCGTTCACGTCGTAGTCAACACCCCAGGTATAAGCCTTTTTGAGGTCGCCGCTACGAACGGAAACGATGTTTTCGATGGGGTAAACCAACTTAGCAGAGGTTCTTCCCTCATAAATTGTAACTGTTTCGTGGTAAACCGTGTTACCTTCCCAAAGAGGAATGTCGTAAACTTCCTGCACATACTTAGTAAGGTCATAGCCCCTTGCATCCTTACCGTCGGTACCGCGGTATTCATCACCTACGCACTCAATTTTAACGTCCATTACGTTACCTGCAAGTGTGATGGAGTAAACACCCTCTGAGTCGGGAGTAACTGTCTCACCGTTTGCAGTAATAACAGGATTAGCATTTTTGCCTGTTGTGAAGGTGAACTTGAATTCCTCGCCCTGCTTGCCAACAAGAGCGTTATCAGCGGCGGTGATACCCTGGAATTTACCGGTGCCCTCTTTTTGATCGAGGTTAACAGCGGTGTAGCCCTCGGCGGAAGCGGTTTCTATCTTCAGGCAAGTATCCCCTGTGATTTCAACGGTGTAGATACCGTTGGAATCGGGAGTTATAGCCTCGCCGTTAACGGTAAAGCTTGTGATAACGATACCATCGGTTGCGGGAGCGAAGGTGTATTTGCCCTGAGGGGCAATGTCATTAGCACCGTAGAGGATTTTGTATTCGCTACCCACGTGGTTTTTACTTGTTGCAAGGTTGGTTGTGATTGCTTTTGAATCAAAGTCTGCATCTACTACTGCACATTCTTCAATGGTAAGCTCATCAATATAATAAACTGAGGGATTAACTGTGGCAGTTCTGAAGAGCATTTTGTTGATGTTAGCATAATCGTAGGTGTAGAAGTAAAGCTCCTTCTTCAGCCATTTTCCGGTTTCAGTAGCATATACGCAATGGTCACCTAAATCCTCGAAGAAGGTGGTGTCGTTGTCAACCTTAGGAAGTCTCTTGAAGGCTTCGTTTGCATAGTGGTGGTAAATGGGCTTGGTAGCATCTGTTACAGACTCAACATAGTAGTAGTAGCTGAGTTTATATGCGGTGTTTTCCTTAACGGTTGCCAAAGCAAAAATGTTTCCGTTTGCCTTGGTGTTGTAAATATTTAAGTAAGACCAGCTTGCGTTGGAATCAACCTTCATAACCTTGGAGCCATACGCACCGTCGCGAGCAGTTATGCCGTAGTTAGCAGGTGTATCAATACCCTGAATTGTGCCAGTGGTAAGGATATTGGTTTCAAAATTCTCATTAACGATGATGCTTGCTCTGTATTCATAAACAGCAACAAGATTAATATTCTCATAGCCTGCAGTAACAGAATATGTAGCATCGGTGCTAACGATGGTGTCACCCTTTTTCCAGCCCTTGAATTCAAGCTTTTCGTTACGGTTTTCGGTGGTGAAGGTAACAACATCACCGGGCTTGATTTCTTTTTTGTCCACGCTGACTGTGGTGGCAGAAGAGGTTTCGGGAGACTCTATAGTTGCAGTTGCTGTAACATCCTGCGGTATTGCAAAGAGGGCGATTTCATTGGTTCTGGGGTAAGAACCGTTGGAGTGTCCAAAGGTAGAGGTACAAGCCCCGTAGATTCTGATACCAACCCATTCGGCAGATTTGCCAGTGAGCTCCATCTTGTTGAAGCGCTTAACATTGGCAACCTCTTCGTATGCGGGAGTTCCGTTGAAAAGGTCAGCATAGCTGTCGCCT
>JAZNQM010000150.1:0-4421 GCA_045590175.1 Acutalibacteraceae bacterium
ATGATAATCGCTTCTCCTGTTGGAAGCTACTATAAAGAGGGCATCAATCCCGTTAAGATCATGATCGAGGACGAGGACGTTCGCGCGGTCAGAGGCGGTACGGGCTACGCAAAGTGCGGCGGTAACTATGCCGCAAGTAACCGCGCAGGGGAAAGAGCCGCGCAAAAGGGCTATTCTCAGGTTCTCTGGCTTGACGGCGTTGAGCGTAAGTACATCGAAGAAGTTGGCGCTATGAACGTTATGTTCAAGATCAACGGCGAGATTGTAACTCCCGCCCTCACAGGCTCCATTCTCCCCGGTATTACACGTAAGTCCTGTATCGAGGTGCTGAAAAAGGAAGGCTACAAGGTTAGCGAAAGACTTCTCAGCATCGACGAGCTGGAAGAAGCTATGGAAAAGGGCACCCTGGAGGAAGCTTGGGGTTGCGGTACTGCAGCTGTTGTTTCTCCCATCGGTGAGCTTTGCTACAAGGGTATAAAGCACCCCGTCAACAACGGAGAAATCGGTAAAGTTACCCAGCATCTTTACGATACCTTAACAGGTATTCAGTGGGGCGATATCGCCGACGAATTCGGATGGACCTCCGAAATCAAATAATCTTTAATTCAATACGAATCTTTAAGCCTCGCAGAAAGTGCTTTGCCACCATCTGCGAGGTTTTTTATAATATGAAATCTGATTCAAAATTAATCAGTTTTTTAAACCGGTAGTTGTATTATTAATGGATAAAACTATAAATATTTTGTATTTTATATATTCATTTTCAATGCTATACTTAATTTAGAAAAGGAGGTACTTTTATGAAACTTGGTAAAAACATTCAAAAGTTACGAAAAGCACATGGTTATACACAGACAGAATTGGCTGATAAGCTTGGCGTAAGCGAACAAACAATATCAAAATGGGAGAATGATAAATGTTATCCCGACATATCTTTATTGCCAATGCTTGCTGAAATATTTAATTGTTCGGTGGATGCAGTGCTGGATATTGACAGCAATACCTACGGTGTTGGTTTAGAGGAAACATTACAGAAATATAGTAATGCCAATGATTATAACGAGGAGATTGAAATTTTGCTTGAAGGGCTGTCGAAATACCCTAGAAATAATGAACTGAAACTTAATTTAGCTAATTCATATTTTATGGCTTGGCGTTCTGCAGAATCTAAAGAAGAAAAAGAAGTGTTTTTTAGCAAGGCGGTTAATTATTGTTATGACACTATTTATAATCAAAAAAATGACGAAGAATTTGATAGAGCGAATATCTTATTGATGCATATATATACCGAAGACGGTAATTATAAAAAAGCATTGCAGGCATGTAAAAGCTTGACTATCGATAGTTGGAGAAGTCGGATTGTTGGAACTGCTCAGATTCTTAAAGAAAGCGATTCTGGTGAATTTGTAGAATATTCTCAAAACTTACTTTTTGAATTGCATAATGCGATAAGATTGGTTTGTCATCTTTATTATAATGACTTGATAGAGAAAAAGAATTACAAAAAAGCAATATCTTTTTGTGAACTACAAAAAAGGATATTGTCATTGTTTGATATAGGCAGTAGTGAATTGTATTTAAACGAAAAAATGATTTTAGCGTTTCAAATAGCGGATATATATAAGAAAACAGCAGAGGCGGATAAGGTGTATGAAAATTTGTTTGAGATGTCTGGTTTTGCAAAAAAACAAATAAAGAAAGGTTATAATCATAGCTTCTCTGAAAATCCGTTGTTGCATCTAGTGAAAGAGCAAGAGCCATTTATGAGTGAAGTTCAAGTTAAAAAATTTGTGAATTCTTTTTTAGATAAATTTAGTGGGGGTTTAGATGATAAGAAGATAAGTAAACTGAAAATATCATAATAGGAATGTTCTAAAGAAATCAACCTCGCAGACAATATCTGCGAGGTTGATTTTTCTGCAAATTTTTATTGCAATTCTATTGTTATTTATATTCTTATATGTTATAATTTAATAGAATATACTTAGGAGTATGATAAAATGGTAATATTGGGCATTGACCCCGGCTATGCGATAGTGGGCTATGGCGTTGTAAACTATAGTAATAACAATTTCAAACCCATAACCTTCGGTGCGGTAACCACCCCTGCAGGTATGGATTTTCCAAAGCGACTCAATATTATTTTTGACGGCATAACCGAGCTGATTGAGAAAACTAAACCCGATGCGTTATCCATCGAAAAGCTGTATTTTAATACCAACACCACTACCGCCATCGATGTAGCTCAGGCAAGGGGAGTTATAGTCCTCGCCGCCGAGAAGTGCGGAGTTCCTGTTTTCGAATATACTCCTTTGCAGGTAAAACAAGCCGTTACGGGCTATGGTCGTGCCGAAAAGCGGCAGATAATTGAAATGACCAAAACTCTGCTGGGACTCAGCAAAGCCCCGAAGCCCGACGATACTGCCGATGCTTTAGCTTTAGCTATATGCCACGCTCACACTTCCGGCTCCCTTTTGGGAAGGATTAAAACTTTGAGGTGAAGATATGATTCATTCTGTAAGAGGTACTCTTATATACACTGACCCCAAAACCGCAGTTGTAGATTGCGGAGGTGTTGGTTTCCGCTGTAACGCAACCCATAAAACCTTGGCTCAGCTGCCTCCGCTTGGCAATGAGGTTATGCTTTATACCTACCTTGCAGTCCGCGAGGATGCTATGGACCTTTACGGTTTTTACACCCCCGACGAGCTTGACTTTTTCAAGCTGATAATAGGGGTGAACGGCATCGGTCCAAAGCTGGGAATTTCAATCCTTTCCGACTTCACCCCCGAACAGCTTTGTATGTTTATAGCCTCTGGCGATGCCAAGTCCATCTCCAAGGCAAACGGAGTGGGTGCTAAAACTGCCCAAAGAATCGTTCTCGAGTTAAAGGACAAGGTTGCGGGAGACATAAATCTCGGCGGCGGTGATACCTTTGTTGGTAATGCTGCTCCTGTTGGCAGTGCCGCTGAGGCGATAGAAGCCTTGGTTTCTTTAGGCTTCACTCAGGGCGAAGCCGCAAAGGCTGTTGCAAAATTTGACCCCCAGATGCCGGTTGAAGAAATAATCAAACAAGCCCTTAAAACCAATCTTAAGTAGGAGAGCGAAAAATGGATAATATGGATTTTGAAAATAGATTTGTTTCTCCCGAATATACCGGCGGCAACGACGAGGATGTTGAGCTTTCCTTAAGACCGAAGGTTTTAAGCGAGTATATCGGGCAGGAAAAAGCCAAGGATAATCTCGATATCTATATAAAGGCGGCTGTGGGCAGAAAGGAACCCCTTGACCACGTTCTGCTTTACGGACCTCCCGGACTTGGTAAAACAACCTTAGCGGGAATAATTGCTAACGAAATGGGAGTTAACTTCAGAGTTACCAGTGGTCCTGCTATTGAAAAACCGAAGGACTTGGCGGCATTGCTAACCAATCTTAACGATGGTGACGTTTTATTTATTGACGAAATACATCGTATTTCCCGCAGTGTTGAAGAGGTTTTGTATCCCGCAATGGAGGACTTCGTGCTTGATATAATCGTAGGTCAGGGACCCTCCGCACGTTCGATCCGACTTGACCTTAATCACTTTACTTTGGTAGGTGCTACCACCCGTTCGGGTCAGCTTTCAGCACCCCTTCGCGACCGCTTCGGTGTGCTTTTAAGACTTGAACTTTACACCCCCGAGGAGCTGGCTGAAATTGTCACCCGTTCTGCAGGAATTTTAGGAATAGAGATTGATAAGGACGGTGCTCTCGAAATAGCCTCCCGCTCCCGTGGTACTCCTCGTATTGCTAACCGTATGCTTAAGCGTGTGCGAGACGTAGCACAGGTTTACGGAGAGGGCGTAATCGATACCAAGATTGCCGCTTTAGCTTTGGATAGATTTGAAATTGATGAATTAGGTCTTGACCACTTTGACCGAGCTCTTTTGAGAGCGATAATCGAAAAATACAGCGGTGGTCCTGTCGGACTTGATACCTTAGCCGCCGCCCTCGGTGAAGAATCGGTCACTATAGAGGATGTCTACGAGCCCTATCTTATGCAGATTGGCTTTTTGACAAGAACCGCCCGCGGCAGATGTGTTACCAAAGCGGCTTACGATCATCTCGGCATTAAATATGACGGTCAGACACAACAAACTTTATTTAATCAAGGATAGAAATATGCGTTTTGTAAAAGATTTTAACGACTATGAGCTTATAGATGCGGCGGCAGGCGAGAGGCTTGAACGCTGGGGCGACATCATTCTCATCCGTCCCGACCCTCAGATTATCTGGGAAGGGGATAGGACCTCGCCCCTATGGAAGAAAGCTCACGCGGTTTACCATCGCTCCAAATCAGGGGGCGGTAGCTGGGAAATGCTCAAAAAAGTTCCTGATGTATGGAGCATAAAATACGGCGAGCTTACCTTCAGACTTAAGCC
>JAZNQM010000151.1:0-10936 GCA_045590175.1 Acutalibacteraceae bacterium
TTAGGTGTAGCGCCTAAGAGGTAACCTGTTTTAAGGTCCTGAGAGGTATCGCCGGAAATAGCGGCAACGATACAGATGATAGAGCCGATTGCGATAGCACTGCGCATAATTTCAGCGGCGGCAGTGTCGGCACCGCTTGTGGACTTAAGAATAAGGGTTGCAATAAGAAGGGTGGCAATAGCCATGCCGGAAACAGGGTTGTTACTGCTTCCTACAAGACCAACCATTCTTGAAGAAACGGTGGCAAAGAAGAAACCGAATATAACAACGATTATGGCGCCGATGAGAGAAACGGGGATTGCAGGAACCAGCCATACAAGAAGGGTGAGAATTGCGATTGCAATCAATACGATTTTGATATTGATATCCTGAGCGGTTCTCTCACCGCCTGCAGTTCCTGCAGATTTCATACTCTTCATAGCGCCTGCAAAGGTCTTGATGATAAGGGGCAGAGATTTAATAAGGCTGATGATACCGCCTGCTGCCAAAGCACCTGCACCGATGTAACGGATGTAACTGCTCCAGATACCGGATGCACCGCTTGCGGCGAAGATTTCACCGATGGTTTCGGTACCGGGATACATAACGATATTTTCACCGAACAGCACGATAAGAGGAATGAGAACCATCCAGCTTAACAATCCGCCCGAGAACATATAAGAAGAAATGCGGGGACCGCAGATGTAACCAACGCTCATAACAGCGGGATAAATCTGGGTGCCGATGGCACCTGCAAAGCCTTTGACTGCAAAGGTAATTTCACCTGCAACGGCTTTGAGTCCGTCAATTATGAATTTGAATGCTGCGGCAATGCCCATACCTGCAAAAACGGTGCCGGCATTTGAGCCGCCGTTTTCACCTGCCAAGAGAACTTCTGCACAGGCTGTGCCTTCGGGGTAGGGAAGAACACCGTGTTCTTTAACGATAAGAGCGTTGCGAAGGGGTACCATAAAAAACACACCCAAAAGACCGCCGATGACGGCAATAAGGGTGATTTCCAGGATGCCCGGCTTGTCCATAACGCCGTCCTTTGCCCAGAGGAAAAGGGCAGGAAGTGTGAAGATAGCACCTGCTGCCAGGGATTCACCTGCAGAGCCGATGGTCTGTACTAAGTTGCTTTCTAAGATTGAGTTTTTACGCATCAGCACGCGGATAACACCCATCGAGATAACTGCGGCGGGGATAGATGCCGATACTGTCATACCTACGCGAAGACCCAGGTATGCGTTTGCTGCACCGAATATAACTGCAAGAAGGATACCCATTACAATAGAGGTTATTGTAAGCTCGGGGGTAACCTTTTCGGCAGGAATATAGGGCTTGAAGTTGTTTTGGTTTTCCATATATTTCTCCGTTCCGTCGCTTTTTTGCGACAATTTTTTGCGGAATTTCCACAATTACAATAATTATAACATAGTTGTTGCGGTTTAGCAACTAAAAATACAAAATTTTCACTAAAATATACAAGCTACTTACCTTGACAACATTTGAACATGGGTGTAGAATTGTATCGTTTGAAAATGGAGGTCAAAAATATGTTTGATACCTTTATGGCGACTCTGTCGCCAATGCTTATAATGTTTTTATGTATGGTAATCGGCTTCGTTTTAAGAAAGCAGAATCTTCTGCCTACCGATGCGGCGGCGGTTATGTCGAAACTGGAGAGCTATGTTTTTGTGCCCGCCCTCAGTCTGCATACCTTTATGACCTACTGCACCGTTGATTCGATTACAGCGAATTATAAATTCGTTTTGTTCTCGGTGGTAGGTCTTGCGATATCAGTGCTTATGGCGATACCTCTGTCTTATTTCTTTATAAAGCGGGGAGGGGACTATTACAGCCGCAATATCTATAAATACGCCCTGACCTTCGGCAACTTCGGATTTATGGGAAATGCCATAGTTCCCGCAATTTTAGGCGGTGTATATGGCGGCGACGTGCTTTATAAATACCTGCTTTTCACTCTGCCACTGAACCTTATTGTGTATAGCTGGGGAGTTATCCTTATGATACCCAAAAGCAGCGTTAAGACCAATCCCTTTAAAAATCTTCTGAATCCTATATTTATCGCAATAGTTTTAGGTGCGGTTCTTGGAATTACCGGGTTGACCGACAAGCTACCATCGGTTATAACCACCACTGTTGACTATTTTAAGAATTGTATGACCCCTGTGGCAATGCTGCTGACAGGCTTCGTTATCGGCGGCTACTCCCTAAAGGAAATGTTCAGCAACAAAAAGATTTATCTTGCCACCGTTTTAAGATTGATTATTCAGCCCGCTGTAATAATCGCTGTGCTGATACTCCTGAAGTCCCCGCCCCTTGTAACCCTTATGGCTCTTTTTGCCTATGCTACTCCAATGGGAATAAATACCGTTATTTTTCCCTCGGCATACGGCGGTGATGCTTCCACAGGAGCCTCAATGGCAACAGTATCCCACACCGTCGGCACTCTGACAATACCGCTTATGTATGCAGTAGTCAGTATGATAATCTAAAAAATAAAGTTGGCTTTCTCACTTATTCACTAAGTATGAAAGCCAACTTTTTTGCTATATATTTCTATGTTTCTCCGCTCTTGTGCGACTTTTTTGTGAATTAATCATCATCGCCTAAGGTATAACTTACACCTTCGGTTTTTGACTTCGACTGTGCTATTACCTCTGTAGGAGATATTCCCATTTCCCTTTTATACGCGGCGGAAAAATATCCCTGACTGGAAAAGCCCAACTTCGCGGCGGTGGAGGTGACGCTGATACCCGATTGCAAAAGCCCTGTGGCGGTTTTCATTTTAAGCGCAATCAGGTAGGAATGAATACCGATGCCTGTGTATTTCTTGAAAAGCCTTTTGATGCTTGATGCACTTAAGTGACACACCTGGGCAAGCTCCTCAATACTGATGCTTCGGTGTATATTGTTATTCATATAGTCAACCGCCGTTTTGAATACCGTAGCTTCATAGCTTTCAAAGGAGGAGGAAACGTTGTTGCTCTCCAAAAGGCTTAAGAAAAGCTCGGTGATTTTCAGTGCCAAAAGCTGAGCGGAAATGTCCGAAGTGGAAAGAGCCTTTAATTTATCCTCAAAGCTGTAAAATCCGCTTGCACCGTCAAGCTTGGCTATAATGAAGCTTAAGGTATCCTCCGCCATTTTGCGTTGGACGTCGTTAAGCTTATAAACTTTATTCTTAAAATATTCGGCATTTTCACCTTCAAGCACAAAGGAAAAAATCATAAGGTCGGCACCGTCGGGACTTTCTATATTGAACTTGTGAAGCTCCAAGGGCTTATGAAAAATCATCTCGTTTTCGCCGAGTCGATAAATTCGCTCGTCTGCAGCAACGCTTATTTCTCCTTTCCTCACCAACACACATTCCCAGAAGTTATGGGTCTCACCTAAAAAGCGGTAGGTGTTTTCGTAGTGCCTGTAGAAGAAGGAATAAAAGGTGGTTATCTTAACCGCATCCCGTATAGCAAGCCCTTTATAAGCCATAGCCTTCACCCTTTCTGAGCCGAAATCATATACATTTGGTATAAAATCATATAGAAATACACTTTCGGGTCTGCTATGATAGTAACACAAAACAATCTCGCTGTAAAGGGGTATTTTTATGAAACGCTTAAAAGTAATTGTAATCGGTGCAGGTTCACGTGGTATGGGCTACACCAACATAATGAAAAATGAATACGACGAAAAATATGAGGTAATAGGTGTTGCCGAGCCTATTGACAATCGCAGAGAATATGTAAAATCCAAGCACAATATCCCCGACGATATGTGCTTTACCGATTGGAAGCCCCTTTTAGAAAAAGGCAAGATTGCGGATTTAGCCATTATCGCCACAATGGACCGCGACCACTTTGCTCCTGCAATGGAGGCAATCGAGTTGGGCTACGACCTGCTTCTTGAAAAACCCATTACCCCCACCCCCGAAGAATGTATAGCTCTTACCGAGGCGGCAGAGTGCAAGGGTGTAAAGGTTGTAATCTGCACGGTACTGAGGTACACCTCCTTGTTTACCTTTATAAAGAACACCATCGAAAGCGGCAGACTTGGTAAAATAATGAACGTAACCCATAAGGAAAACGTGGGCAACGTTCACCAGAGCCACAGCTTTGTACGTGGAAATTGGGGCAATTCCGAAAGAAGCTCTACAATGCTTCTGCAGAAGTCCTGCCACGATATGGATATATTGCAGTGGCTGCTTTCTAAAAAGTGCCTTAAGGTGCAGTCCTTCGGTTCTCTCAGCCATTTCACTGCCGAGAACGCTCCCGAGGGTGCTCCCGAATATTGCATTGAGGGTTGTCCTCATGCAGACACCTGCCCTTACAATGCCATAAAGCTTTATTATGATGATAAGGATAACGGTTGGTTCAGAGGAAGCTCGACCAAACAGGTTGATCCCACCGACCGTCAGGTAATGGAAGCCATCACCACCACCCAATATGGTAAGTGCGTTTACAAGTGCGACAATGACGTTGTGGACCATCAGCAGGTTAATATGCTGTTTGAGGATGATATAACCGTCAGCTTCTCGATGGCGGCATTTAACAACGGCGGCCGCTATATTGAGATTATGGGCACCAAGGGTATGATGACAGCTGCTATGGCAGAAAACACACCCATAACCATTTTCAATTTTGAAACAAGAGAAACCGAGGTGATTCCGCAGGATTCTCTCGATGGTATTTTGGGTGGTCACGGCGGCGGTGACGGCGGCATCGTAAAAACCCTTTATGAGTATCTCACAGGGGCATACGAAGGTAATTCCGTTCCCGAAATCGGTGAGTCCTGCTATAACCATCTCATCACCTTCGCGGCAGAAGAAGCCCGTCTCAGCGGTCAGGTTGTTGATGTGGAAGAATATATTGCAAGCCTTAAAAACAATTAATACTCTTGCTCCTTTGTCCAAGTCGGCAAAGGGGCAGTTTTTGTATATTTGCACTTTTTAAGGACTTGTATAGTCGGCGACTGTATGATATATTAAAATAAAGCTTGCAAGGGGGAAGAAGAAATGAACAATGTTTTGAAATATGCACAACCCGCCACAGGATTCATAGAAGCTCTTCCTATGGGTAACGGACATATCGGAGCGATGGTATACGGTGGAACGAGCAGCGAAAGGTACAGCCTTAACGAGGCAACCCTTTGGAGCGGATATCCTTCCTGTGACTTAGAAAACGGGAACCCCGCGGTACTCGAAAAGGTAAAGAAGCTGATGCTTGAAGAAAAGCATAGTGAAGCCCAGGCTCTGCTGGAGGCGGAGTTTTCGGGACGGGATACCCAGTTTTATCTGCCTCTTGGCAATATGATGATAGAGTGCGATTTTACAGACACGGATGAATATGAACGGCGTCTTGACCTCGCAAGGGGTTTGCATACCGTAAGCTTCTCCAAGGGGGAGGCTTCGGTCACAAGGGAAAGCTTTGTCAGCAATCCTCAGCGAGTTATGGCGGTTAAAATTTTTCAAAAGGGTGTAGCCGCCACAAAGATCAGCTTCAACTCTCAGCTTCAGCAGATGCAGTCGGTTGACGGTAAGCAAAGGAGTCGTGAAACAACCCTTGTAGTTCGCGGTGTGGCTCCCGTGTCCTTCCAGCCTGAAGCGGAGTGGGAACACATAGGCTTGACCTATTCCGATAGGGAAACCGAAAAGGGAATGAAATATACCGCGGCAATATATATTACAACCGATGGCAGAATGAGTTCCCTTAACAACACGGTAACGGTTGCCGAGGCAACCGAGATCACCATCTTTTTTGCCGCAAGAACCTCTTTTAAGGACTATAAGACTCATCCGTATCTGGAACCCGAGGATTGCGAGTCTCTCTGCTTTGCCGATCTGGAAAACGCGAAGCGGATGGGTTATGATAGAATCCGTGAAGCTCATATTAAAGACCATTCGGAGCTTTATGGCAGAACCGAGTTTTCCATCACCGGAGAAACGGACGAATATACCGATAGGCTTCTAAAGGACGGAACCAACCCTGCCCGCTTTGAGCTGCTTTTCAATATGGGCAAATATCTGACCATCGCCGGCTCCCGCGAAGGCGGTCAGCCGATGAATTTGCAGGGCATCTGGAACGAGAGCCTTATGGCACCCTGGAAGTCAAATTACACCATCAATATAAATGCCGAAATGAACTATATGCCCACTTGTAAGCTGGGACTTTTTGAATGCTTCGATCCTTACCAAAAAATGGTAGAGGAGCTTGCCGACAACGGCTCTCTTGTGGCAAAGGCTTGGTACGGAATAGACGGTATAACCGTCCATCACAACACCGACCTGTGGCGTCTTGCCAATCCCGTAAGTTATAAGCGAAAAGGCATCACACGACATCACTTTTTCAATACCGCATATGGTTGGCTTTTGTGGGGGCTTTATGATAAGTTTCTCTTGGACCGCGATATAGTTTTCCTTCGCGACAGACTATATCCTCTGCTTATAAAGTTTGCGGAAACGCTGATGCAGTTATTCCACGAGGATGAAGAAGGAAGATTGTATCCCTTCCCCTCTACCTCTCCTGAAAACGATTTCTTGCTTGACGACGGAACTCCTTGTGCTCTTGCCCATCATACCGCAATCTCCAATGCTATTGCCCGAGATATTATGAAAATTACCGCAGAGGCAAGCGATATTCTGGGCTATGAGAAAAACGCTGCGTTCTATAAGGAGATAGGGGAGAGGATAATGCCCTATCTTATCGGTTCCGACGGCAGAATTTTAGAGTGGGATAAAGAGTGGAATGAGGCAGAAATAAATCATCGCCATATTTCCCATTTATACGGACTTCATCCCGCCCGTGAAATCACCCCTGACGGTACACCCGAGCTTGCAGAAGCCTGTCGCAAATCACTTGATGTAAGGGGTGACGGCGGTACAGGCTGGTGCATTGCCTGGAAGGCTAATATGTGGGCACGACTTTACGACGGTGACCGCGCATTAATGCTGCTTGAAAATCAACTGAAACCAACGGAATGTCTGGTGGTAAACTGCAGTAAGGGAGGTACATATCCCAATATGTTCTGCGCTCATCCTCCATTCCAGATCGACGGAAACTTCGGTGCCACCGCTGCAATTTGTGAGATGCTGGTGCAGTGCAACGGCAAAGACCTCCGTTTGTTGCCTGCACTTCCGACCGCTTGGAAGGATGGCTATGTTAAGGGACTTTGTATCAACGGCGGAGCTACCGTTGATATATATTGGGAAAACGGAAAGCTCACCGAGTATAAGATTTTCCCCTGCCACAAAGCCAAAGACTACAATATAATATACAAATAGACACAATGCGTCTGCTTCGTTAATTTGGAGCAGATGCATTATTTTTATAAAAAAATAAATTTTTTTCAAATTAGGTATTGACTATTTTTGACAAATGCATTATAATTACTCAATACCTAATATGGGTTATTATGTGATACTATGCGATTTTATGCCTTCCTAAAAAATGGCAAACCGACAAAAAGTCAGTAATTATCCGTATTTTAGCGTGTTTTTTTGTTAAAAAAGATAAGGAGTGATCAATGTTTATGGCATCAACGGTAGAGGTTAAGCCGATTAAACTTGGTAGCAATGAGAGAATGACCTTCTCCAAAATCAATGAGGTTATCAAAATGCCCAACCTTATTGAGATTCAGCAGGATTCTTATAATTGGTTCCTTGAAGTCGGACTGGCTGAGGTTTTCCGAGATATGTCCTCCATAACGGACTACACAGGCAATCTCGTACTCAATTTCATCAGTTACCGTCTGGATGACAAGCCTAAGTACACCGTTAAGGAGTGCAAAGAGAGGGACACTACCTATGCAGCCCCCCTCCGCGTTTGTGCACAGCTTCTTAATAAGGAGACCGGCGAGATTAAAGAAAACGAAGTGTTTATGGGCGATTTCCCTCTGATGACAGAATCAGGCACCTTCGTTATCAACGGTGCAGAGCGTGTTGTTGTATCTCAGTTGGTTCGTTCCCCCGGTGCATACTATGACTTGGAGATGGACAAAACAGGTAAGAAACTGTTCAACACCACAGTTATTCCTAACAGAGGCGCTTGGCTTGAGTATGCAACCGAGCAGAGCGACAGTTATATTGTAAGAATAGATAAAAACCGTAAGCTCCTTATAACCACATTTATCAGGGCGCTTGATTTCGCCTGCGAAAAATTCCATCTTGGTTTCTCTACAAAAACCAATCAGGACATAATCAACCTTTTGGGTGAGGATGTAAGACTTCTCACCACCCTCGACAAGGATACTATATTTAATGTAGACGATGCTCTTATCGAAATCTACAGAAAGCTTCGTCCCGGTGAGCCTGCAACCGTTGAGGGTGCAGCAACCCACCTTAACAATATCCTTTTCGATGAAAGACATTATGACCTTTCCAAGGTTGGCCGTTATAAATATAATAAGAAGCTTTCCGCTGTTCCCAGAATCACAGGCAAGGAGCTTACCCGTCCTGTTGTTAATATGCTCACAGGCGAGGTTCTCTGCGATGCAGGTGTTCGCGTAACAAAGGAAATGGCTCTCGAATTTGAGAAGCAGGGTGTTTCCGAGTTCTTCATCAGTGTTATGGACAATGAGGGCGAGGTTCACGAGGTCAAGGTTCTTTCTAACGGTATGGTAGAGCTCCGCGACCACGTTTCCGAGGAAGTTTGGAAGGCAGTAGAGCCTATTATATATGATAAGGTATCCCTCCGTGTTCTGCAGTACCTTAAGGATTGCTGCGACAACGACGAGGACCTTATTGAGGCAATCAAAATTAATATGTCTCCCGAAACCGCTGCTGACGATGAGCTCAAATCCCGCGGTATGTTGGTTTCTAACTACATCACTCCCGATGATATATTCGCAACCGTTAACTATCTTATCAACCTTAACTATGAATCCGTAGGCACCACCGACGATATCGACCATTTGGGCAACCGTCGTATCCGTTGCGTTGGTGAGCTTCTGCAGAATCAGTTCCGTATCGGTTTCTCCAGAATGGAAAGAGCTGTTCGCGAGAAGATGACCCTGCAGTCTCAGGATCTGGATACCATGACTCCTCAGACTCTTATCAACAACCGTCCCGTAACGGCTGCTATAAAAGAGTTCTTCGGCTCTTCTCCTCTTTCTCAGTTTATGGACCAGACCAACCCTCTTTCCGAGCTTACTCATAAGCGTAGACTTTCAGCCCTCGGCCCCGGCGGTCTTTCTCGTGACCGTGCAGGCTTCGAGGTTCGTGACGTTCACTACAGCCACTACGGTCGTATGTGTCCTATCGAAACTCCTGAAGGTCCTAACATCGGATTGATTTCCTATCTTGCAACCTTTGCGAAGATTAATAAATACGGCTTTATCGAGGCACCCTTCCGTAAGGTAGATAAAGCAACAGGTCGTGTACTTGACGAGGTTGAGTATATGGCTGCCGACACCGAAGACGAATACATTGTAGCACAGGCTAACGAGCCTCTGGACGAAAACGGATGCTTCATTAACGCTAAGGTAAATGCCCGTCATCGCGACAACTTCCTTGAGATTGAAAACTCCAAGGTTGATTATATGGATGTTTCTCCTAAGATGGTTGTTTCTGTTGCAACTGCAATGATTCCCTTCCTTGAAAATGACGATACCAACCGTGCTCTGATGGGCTCGAACATGCAGAAGCAGGCTGTGCCTCTTCTCAGAACCGAGAACCCCTTTGTCGGAACAGGTATGGAATATCAGGCAGCTGTGGATTCAGGTGTTGTTGTGCTTGCTCGCGAAGCAGGTACGGTTACTAAGGTTTCCGCAGAAAAAATCACAATCAAGCAGGTTGACGGTGAAATCGCCGACTACCAGCTTATCAAGTTTATGCGCTCTAACCACGGTACCTGTATCAATCAGAAACCCATCGTTTCTGTTGGTCAGACTGTTGAAAAGGGCGATGTAATTGCCGACGGTCCTGCAACAAGCAACGGCGAAATCAGCCTTGGTAAGAATGCCCTCATCGGCTTTATGACCTGGGAAGGTTATAACTACGAGGACGCTGTTCTTATCAATGAAAAGCTCGTTCGCGAGGATATGTACACCTCTGTTCACATTGAAGAATATGAACTCGAGGCCCGCGATACCAAGCTTGGACCGGAAGAAATCACCCGCGACATTCCCAACGTTGGCGACGATGCTCTTAAAGACCTTGACGAGCGCGGCATAATCCGTGTTGGTGCAGAGGTTCGTGCAGGTGACATTCTTGTAGGTAAGGTTACACCTAAGGGTGAAACTGAGCTTACCGCCGAAGAAAGACTGCTTCGTGCAATCTTCGGTGACAAGGCAAGAGAAGTTCGTGACACATCTCTCCGTGTACCCCACGGTGAATACGGTACCATCGTTGACGTTCAGGTATTTGACCGCGAGAATTCTTCTGAGCTCAACCCCGGCGTTAACCTTGTTGTTCGTTGTTATATCGCCCAGAAGCGTAAGATTTCTGTAGGTGACAAAATGGCGGGTCGTCACGGTAATAAGGGTGTTGTTTCCAGAATTCTTAAGAGTGAGGATATGCCCTTCCTGCCCGATGGTACACCCCTTGATATCGTTCTTAATCCCCTTGGTGTTCCTTCTCGTATGAACATCGGTCAGGTGCTTGAGGTTCACTTGGGTCTTGCCGCAAAGGCACTGGGCTGGAAGGTTTGCACCCCTGTATTTGACGGTGCACACGAAAGTGACATCCGCAAGTGCTTCCGCCTGGCTGAGGAATCTACTAAGGGCGAAGGCTATGCCGATAAGGATAGTGCAAAGATTGACTTCTCACACATTCCTCTTACCGAGGATGCCAAGACTCAGCTTTACGACGGCCGTACAGGTCTGCCCTTCGATAACCCTGTTACCGTAGGTTATATGTACTACCTCAAGCTGCATCATCTTGTTGACGATAAAATTCACGCTCGTTCTACAGGTCCTTACTCACTGGTTACCCAGCAGCCTTTGG
>JAZNQM010000152.1:0-22366 GCA_045590175.1 Acutalibacteraceae bacterium
GTATACAATAAATAAATAATGCAGTAAAATACCCGTCTATTAAAACAGCGGGTATTTTTTTGTATATTTTTTTAATAAAATTCATCAAAAACATTGAAATATCTGAGAAAATGTTATACAATCAAAGTGTATAAATGTATATTTTTAAAAGTAGGTGCATTATGAACAGAAAAGCAGAAAGGGAACAGGCATTCATTCTTATTTTTGAAAAGAGCTTTCGTCCTGATTCAATTGAAGAAATTTTAGAGGATGCTTTAAACGCTGAGAATTATGAAAACAGTAATTATTCTGAAAACTGTTTCCGCGGCGTATATGATAATCTTGAAATAATAGATTCTATAATAGAGAACAATCTTAACGGTTGGACTATCAATCGTATTTCTAAAGTTGCATTAAGTATTCTCCGTCTTGCCGTTTATGAGATTAAATATGTTGATTCGGTTCCTGTTGGAGCTTCCATCAATGAGGCGGTCGAGCTTTGTAAGAAATACGCAACAAACGATGATTCTTCATACGTTAACGGAGTTTTAGGTGCTGTAGCGAGGGCAGAATAATGTCTGTCGTTTTAGGAATTGACACAAGTAACTATACAACCTCTGCTGCTGTATATGATTTAGAAAACGGGGAAGTAAGAAATGTCGGCAGGCTTTTGTCTGTTAAAAGCGGGGAGAACGGACTTCGCCAAAGTGATGCAGTGTTTCAGCACACCAAGGCATTACCCTCTATTCTTGCCGAAGCATTAGAAGGGTATGAGGGTAAGATAGCTGCAGTTGGTGTTTCAGCCACCCCGAGAGACGCCGAGGGAAGCTATATGCCTTGTTTTCTTGCGGGCGTTTCTGTGGCTTCTTCTATTGCAAGTGCTATTGGTTGCTCTCTTTATAAGTTTTCCCATCAGCGCGGTCATATAATGGCAGCTTTGTATTCTCAAAACTCTTTCGATTTCGCCAAGGATAAGTTCTATGCCTTCCACGTTTCGGGCGGTACTACCGAGCTACTCTTGGTTACATCGGACAATGATAGAATAATTAACTGCGAATTGGTTGCAAACACCCTTGACCTTAACGCAGGTCAGATTGTTGACAGAGTCGGTGTTATGTTGGGGCTTGATTTTCCCGCCGGCATTTCTCTTGATAAGCTTGCGGTATCCGGTGTATTACCTAAAAAAGTAAAGATTAATCTGAAGGACGGCAATTGCTGTTTATCGGGAGTGGAGAATCAGTGCAATGAAATGCTTAAGTCGGGAGCATCACATAACGATATTGCAAGATATGCAGTTGAACATATCTTAGAAACCGTAAAGTCAATGACACTCACAGCGTTTTCAAAATACGGAGAGTTTCCTGTCGTGTATGCGGGCGGCGTGATGTCCAACAGTATCATTTCCGCGGAGATTCCAAAGACTATAAATTGCATCTTTGCCAAACCGCAGTTTTCCCGCGATAACGCAGCAGGAATCGCTGTATTAACCGCAATCAAAGAGGGGCATATCTTAATATGAGCTATCAGGTTTTAACCGTTAGTCAACTGAATAATTATATTAAATCCGTTATGGACGGCGACCCTAACCTTAATAATGTTTTTATAGAAGGCGAAATATCCAATTTCAAAAATCATTATTCAAGTGGTCACTATTATTTTTCGCTTAAGGATGAAGAGGCCGTAGTTAAGTGTGTTATGTTCAGAACGGCTGCTCAGCGACTCAAGTTTAAACCCGAGGATACCATGAGGGTTATTTGTGTTGGTCGAGTTTCTTGTTATCCCCGAGACGGTCAATATCAGATTTATGCCGAAGATATGCAGCCAACGGGAGTTGGTGCTTTAGCAATTGCTTATGAGCAATTAAAAAGGAAGCTGACTGATGAAGGGCTTTTTGATATAAACAATAAGAGACCTTTGCCGTCAAGTCCTAAAAGAATTGCAGTTGTAACATCCGAAACAGGTGCCGCTTTACAGGATATAATTTCCGTTGTTTCACGAAGAAATCCCGGTGTGACTATTATCGTTTGCCCGGTAATTGTTCAGGGCGAATCGGCACCTGCCTCTATGTGTGATGCTCTTGAAAAGATATATTCAACCGATGGTATTGATTTGATAATCTTAGGTCGCGGAGGCGGTTCTTATGAAGATTTGTACTGCTTTAACGATGAGTCTTTAGTGAGAAAAATTTATGAATCTCCTATACCTGTCATTTCGGCTGTAGGTCATGAAACTGACTTTACTCTTTGTGATTTTGTTGCAGATTTAAGAGCACCGACCCCTTCAGCAGCGGCGGAGCTTGCAGTGCCGGATGTAAGCAAACTGTTAGAAAGAATCCAATATTATATCGAGAGATTAACAGAGTCGGTGCATTGGAAACTTAACTTAGAATTTGAGAGATTTGACCGATGCGCTTTAAGCAATGTTTTTGAGAATCCCAAAAAGATATTTGAAGCGAAGATTAATAATTATTATTCGCTTATGCAGAGATTTAAGTTTGCCGCAACCACTTCCTTAACTTCCACAGAATCTGAGTTTTCTAACTTGGTCAGCAGACTTGAAACCCTAAACCCTGCTTCTGTATTGGCAAGAGGATATTCTCTTGTTAAAAGGGAGAAAACTATTATAACCGATGTTGCTCAGTTGGATGTAGGAGGTAAGGTTGAAATCACCTTGAATAAGGGTAGTGCAATATGCGAAGTTTTAGAAATCAAAGGAGACAAATGATATGTCCGAATTAACTTATGAAAAGGCTGTAGCCCGACTTGAAGAAATAGTTTCTATGTTGGAAAACGACAAAGCAGGTCTTGAGGATACAATCAAACTGTACGACGAAGGACTTAAGCTTGCCGCCTACTGTAATGACTCCTTAAAAACTGCCAAACAGAAGATACTTACAATTGAAGAATATATAAAGGAAAAAAGCGATAATGAAGAGTAATATTGTTTCGCGATACAAATCCGCGGTTGATGAAAGATTAAAAGAAGAACTGTCCTATGATAAATCCCTATATAGCTCGGTAATTGATGCTATGAATTACAGTATTTCAATTGGCGGAAAAAGAATACGTCCTTGTTTATTGTTGGCTTTTTCTGATATCTGCGGTGGTAATATAGATGCCGCCCTCAATATGGCTTGTGCATTGGAGATGATTCACACATACTCACTCATTCATGATGACCTTCCTTGTATGGATGATGATGATGTAAGAAGAGGAATGCCTGCTTGTCATATAAAATACGGTGAAGCTACCGCTTTACTGGCTGGCGACGGTTTGTTAACCCACGCTTTTTTGACAGCATCCAAAGTCTCTGACGCAAAAGCGTCAAACGTTAATAAATGCATATCTGTTCTTTCTGAATTTGCAGGTGTAAACGGTATGATTGGCGGGCAGGTAATCGATTTAGAAAGTGAAGGAAGCTCCGTTTCTATCGATACTATCCATACCCTTTGTGAGCTCAAAACTTCAAGGCTTTTGCAAGCAGCTTGTGTAATGGGTTGCGTTATTGCTGATGCTGACGAAGAGTTAATAAATGCCGCATACACTTACGGAAAGTATTTAGGGTTGGCGTTTCAGATTGTTGACGATATCCTTGATGTTGCCGGCGATAAAGATAAGCTTGGCAAACCTATCGGAAGCGATGCCGAAAATGAAAAATCCACCTTTGTTTCTCTACTCGGCTTAGATAGAGCTCGAGAGTTAGCTGCTGATTATACCGAAAAAGCTATTTCCGCCCTCGAACCATTTGGTAAATCAGCTGAACAACTGATACTTTTGGCAGGTGACCTCTGCCATAGAGATTTCTAATAATATCCGAAAGGAATTTTAATTTGTCTTATGAATATTTAGGCAAGGTTAATTCACCTGCCGATGTTAAAAAACTAAACGAAAAAGAACTTAATATATTGTGCGCTGAAATCAGAGAAGAAATTATGAACACCGTTTCTGTAAACGGAGGTCATCTTGCTTCTAATCTTGGAGCTGTAGAACTTACTGTTGCTCTGCACAGAGCCTTTAACTCTCCCGATGATGCAATAATATTTGATGTAGGTCACCAGTGTTATACCCATAAGCTTATAACGGGAAGATACAATATTTTTTCAACTTTAAGGCAAAAAGACGGTGTTTCGGGCTTTCAACGTCCTGACGAAAGCGAGCACGACCCCGTAGTAACGGGACATAGCAGCACGTCTATATCTACTGCATGTGGCATTGCTCGTGCCAACAGCTTAAACGGTAAGAGTAATTATACTGTTGCTGTAATCGGTGACGGTGCACTTACAGGTGGTATGGCGTTTGAAGCTCTTAACAATGCCGTGGGTAAATGTGACGGATTAATCATTGTTATTAATGACAACAAAATGTCCATATCTAAAAATGTCGGAGCTTTGGCTCGTTCTTTAAATAAAGTTCGTACTAATCCTTCTTATTATAACCTCAAATCCGTTGTCGACAAGACTATATCTAAAATACCGTTGATAGGAAAACCGCTTCGGAACAGTATATACAATTCTAAGCTTATGCTTAAAAATGTAATTTACCATAGTAATGTTTTTGAGGGTTTAGGTTATCAGTACTTTGGACCTGTTGATGGTCATAATATAAAAAAATTAGAGCAGGTTTTTGCTGTTGCTAAAACCTCAAAGCGTCCTGTTATTATTCACACCCTTACCATCAAGGGTAAAGGCTATAAGTACGCTGAGGTCAGCCCTAAGAATTATCACGGAGTTGCCCCCTTTGACGTTGAAGTGGGCATTGGCAGCGGCGGAGGGAGTAATTTTTCTAATGAATTCGGAAATGCGCTTTGTGAATTGGCTAATAAAGATTCGAGAGTCTGTGCCATCACAGCTGCTATGACTGAAGGTACGGGACTTGAAGAATTTTCAAAGAAATTCCCCTCAAGATTCTTCGATGTAGGAATAGCTGAACAACACGCTGTCGGATTTGCAGCAGGCTTAGCTACTAAAGGCTTGCGACCTGTATTTGCTGTATATTCATCATTCTTACAACGAGCTTTTGACCAAGTAATGCACGATGTAGCCGTTGCCAATCTGCCCGTAACATTTTGTGTAGATAGATCAGGCTTGGTCGGTAATGACGGCGAAACCCACCAAGGAGTGTTCGACGTATCATTGTTCTCGTCTTTACCAAATGTTAGAATTTTCTCACCGTCAACATATATCGAGTTGAAGCATTTGTTGTCAAAGGCCGTGTTAAGGAATGATGGTGTATGGATAATCAGATATCCGAGAGGCTCTGAGGTTGTATGCTGTGAACTTGACAGCCTTGATGAAGACTATACTTTCATAGAGAATTTTTCAGATATCTGTGTGGCTTCTTATGGTGTGGAGTTCGCTAATTGCTATAATGCACTTAAAGATAAGGGATGCGATTTGTTGAAGTTTAACTGTATCAATCGTTTTGATAAAGAATTGATTGATAAGCTTTCACAATATAAAAGTATTTTCTTCTTTGAAGAAACAGCACAAAGAGGTGGCATCGGCGAAATGCTCGGATCTGCACTGTTAGAGAATGGGTTCAAAGGCACTTATAATATTTCTGCGGTTGCCAATGAATTTGTAAAACAGGCGACCCAGCAGGAGCAGAGGTCGAAATACGGACTGGATGCAGAATCTATAATTAACACTGTTTTTGAAAGGCAGAGTGATTAATATCAACGAGAAATTAAGACTCGACACCGCTGTTTTTGAAGGTGGCTTTGCAGAAAGCCGCGAGAAAGCTAAGGCGCTGATAATGTCGGGTGTGGTTTTTGTTAATAATCAAAAAGCGGATAAGGCTGGTTTGATTTTGAAGCCGACCGATGTTCTGGAGGTAAGAGGTAATCCTCTTAGATATGAAAGCCGCGGCGGATAGAAATTGGAAAAAGCTATGAGTTCATAGAACCTATCCTTGGATGGTTGTATCTGTGCCGATATCGGTGCCTCTACAGGCGGGTTTACCGACTGTATGCTGCAAAATGGTGCGATAAAGGTATATTCAATCGACGTTGGCTACGGTCAACTGGCTTGGAAGCTGCGCAATGATGAAAGAGTAATTAACCTGGAAAGAACCAACTTCCGATATGTAACCGAAAAAGAGGTTCCCGACCTTCTTGATTTCGCTTCGGTAGATGTTTCTTTCATTTCCTTGAGTAAAATACTACCTCCGCTTTATAACCTTTTGAAGCCTTCGGGTAAGGCTGTGTGCCTTATTAAACCTCAGTTTGAAGCCGGAAAAGAGAAGGTCGGCAAGAAGGGGGTAGTCAGAGATATTTCGGTACACCGCGAGGTTGTTGAGAATGTTACCGCTTTTATGCTGGAAAACGGATTCTCGGTTCTCGGTCTCGAATTTTCTCCGATAAAAGGTCCCGAAGGCAACATTGAATATCTGGCTTTTCTTGAAAAATCCGACAGTCCGATAATGTCCGCCCAAATTTCCCCTGAGGAAATAGTTAAGTTGTCTCACGATAATTTATCATAGGAGTTTGTTATGAATGTTTCATTAGTTGTTAATTTCGAAAAAGACAATTCTAAAGCAATTGCTTCAGAGGTCGTAGAGCTTTTATCACGTCATAATGTTGCTGTGTTTGCCAACGGTAAAACTGCAGAGCAGATTAACAGCAGCTACATTAAGGTTTCCGATGATTTTCTGACTCTCTGTGATTTGCTGATTGTTATTGGTGGTGATGGTACAATAATCCATACCGCGAAAAAAGCTGCACAGTTCGATAAACCGGTTCTCGGCATAAATGCCGGAAGAATCGGATATCTTGCGGCATTGAATTGTGACGAATTGAACTTAATATCTAAAATCGTAACGGGTGATTATTATACAGAAGAAAGAATTATGCTTTCTGTGTCAACTGAATCCGATGACCAGCAAAAGGAGTTCCTCGCCTTTAATGAAGCTGTTGTTTGCAAGGGTGCTATTTCCCGTATGATTGATATAGATTTAGAGCTTGATAATCACACCTTAAGGTATCGTGCGGATGGATTGATTATATCCACTCCCACCGGCTCCTCAGCCTATTCTCTTTCTGCCGGAGGACCTCTACTTGACCCAAGACTTGACAGCTTGTTGATCACCCCTATTTGCCCTTATACATATCTCAACAAAGCTATGGTTATTCCTACTGATACAGCTATCTCTATCAGTGTTGATACTGCCGATAGTAAGGATGCTTATCTAACAGTTGATGGTGAAGTTGCTGTTAAAATTCTTTCCGGTGATAAAATTAATGTTAGCCGTTCTGATACAACAGTCAAGCTCATCAGACTTAAATCTGAATCAATATTCCGACACCTGGAATCCAAGATTCTTAGGGAGGTAAACAAATGAAAAACACAAGGCAAAGTGCCCTTTTAAATCTGATAAAAAACAATGTTATCGACACACAGGAAAAGCTACAGTTTGAATTAAGGGAATTGGGCTTTAATGTTACTCAGGCAACAGTTTCGAGAGATATCAAAGCACTGAATATAATCAAAGGCTTAGATGCGGAAGGTAACTATCGCTACAGGGTCCATGAGAATCCACGCGGCGATAACCACGATAGATATATCGAGATTTTCAAGCGTTCCACTCTTAGTATCAAATCGGCAATGAATGATGTTATAGTTAAGTGTTATTCCGGTACTGCTTCCGCTGCCTGTGCCGCCATCGATAATTTGTATGCTGATATGACGGTTGGTACTTTGGCGGGTGACGATACCATTTTAATTATTACTCAGGATTCCGAAACAGCAAGTCGTCTTGTTGAAACCTTAAATTCTATTATCAACAGTTAGGAGATATATGCCTTGCTCCAAAATCTGATCATAAATAACATAGCTGTAATTGAAAATGCTGAACCAACATTCAATACGGGACTTAATGTACTCACAGGTGAAACCGGTGCAGGTAAATCGATTATCGTCGACTCTATAAATGCAATATTAGGTGAGAGAACCTCCAAGGACATAATCCGTACGGGATGCGATAAAGCCCAGGTAGTGGCGGTGTTCGAAGATGTATCCGACTATTGCAAAGCTGTATTTCTTGAATATGGTATTGAGGATGATAACGGTCAGTATATATTCCAAAGAACTTTTTCAGCTCAAGGTAAAACCACTTGCCGAGTGAACGGAATACCTGTCAACACTCACATATTAAAGGATATTGGTAAGTATCTAATTAATATACATGGACAGCATGATAATCAATTGTTGCTAAATCCCGAAAACCATATTAATTTTCTAGATTCTTTTGCCGAAAACGGTGCTCTTTTATCTGATTATCAATCCGCATTCAAACGTTTCAAAGAAGTCAGAAAAGAACTTGTTCATTTGATGGAGGTTCATTCAAGTCAGGTTGAACAGCTTGAGCTTCTAAAATTTCAATTTAAAGAGCTCGAGGATGCTGAGATAAAGGTAGGGGAAATCGAGACTCTGAAATCTTCAATAACCGCGATGGAAAACTACGAGTTTTTATCGGGAGCAATACATAGGTTTATTGATTCACTCTCTGAAAACGAGGACTCTACGCCTTTATCAAAGCTAAAGCTTAGCGCCTCGGATTTATCAAAGACAGTCAACACTTCCGATGATGTGAAAAAGATAAGTGAGAAGTTTGATTCAATGCTTTATGAATTGTCCGAATTGAAGAATGAAGCCGAAAAAGTACTTGATAACTTGGAATTTAATCCCGAAACTTTAGAAAATTCTCGAAATAGACTTGACTTTTTATACTCACTTATGAGAAAATACGGTAATAGTGAGGAAAAGATGCTTGAATATTTAGAGAACTGTAGAACGAAGCTTGATGATATGCAGCTTACCGAAGGCAATATTCCTCAACTCGAAAGCGAACTTGAAGCTATGCAGTCTCAGTTGATAGAGAAGGCTAAAAAGCTTTCGCAGTCAAGAATTTCCGCCGCTGATAAATTATCAAAGGAAATTTGTGAAATTCTGAAATTCCTCAATATGGAGAATGTAGAATTTGAGGTTGTGAATACCACGGGCAATTATAATTCTCTCGGAACAGACAGAATTGAATTTTATATAACCGCCAACAAGGGGCAACAAAAAATGCCTTTATCGAAGGTTGCATCAGGCGGTGAGCTTTCAAGGATAATGCTCAGCATTAAGAGTGTGCTTGCTGAAAAGGATAATGTAGACACCTTGATATTCGATGAGATAGATGCAGGTATCAGCGGCAGAACAGCTCGCAAAATCGGCATACAGCTTAAGCGAGTTTCCAAACTACGGCAGGTAATATGTATTACACATTTAGCCCAGATTGCCGCTATTGCCGATAATCATATGCAGATTAAAAAGGAAACCCGAAACGGAAACACCTTCACATCTGTCGAATCGCTTCAAGGTGACAACCGAATTTATGAGGTTGCAAGAATTATGTCGGGCTCCGACATAACCGAAAACTTATATAATACAGCTAAGGAATTAATTGAATCCGAAACGGCTGAGGAATAAAAGGAGAATGGAAATGACACTTTATGAAGAACTCGTTGAGCGTGGTCTTATAGCCCAGGTTACCAACGAAGAAGAAATCAAAGAAATGATTAATAACGGTAAGGCAACCTTTTATATAGGCTTCGACTGCACAGCAGACAGCCTTACCGCAGGACATTTTATGGCGCTTACCCTCATGAAGCGTTTGCAGCTGGCGGGAAACAAGCCGGTTGCACTTATCGGCGGTGGTACCACTATGATTGGTGACCCTTCAGGCAGAACCGATATGCGTCAGATGCTCACAAAAGAGGATATTGACCACAATGCCGCTTGCTTCAAGCGTCAGATGGAGAATTTCATTGACTTCTCTGACGGCAAGGCAGTTATGCTTAACAATGCAGATTGGCTTTTGGAGCTCAATTACGTTGAGCTTCTCCGTGAAGTTGGCGCTTGCTTCTCTGTTAACAATATGCTTCGTGCAGAGTGCTATAAACAGAGAATGGAAAAGGGACTTTCGTTTCTTGAATTCAACTATATGATAATGCAGTCTTATGACTTCTATTATCTTTTCAAAAATCATAACTGTAATATGCAGTTTGGCGGTGATGACCAGTGGTCCAATATGCTTGGCGGTACCGAGCTTATCCGCAAAAAGTTGGGTAAGGATGCTCACGCTATGACCATCACCTTGCTCACCGACTCTCAGGGTAAAAAGATGGGAAAAACCGCAGGTAATGCCGTATGGCTCGATGCCAACAAAACCTCTCCCTATGACTTCTATCAGTATTGGAGAAACGTTGACGATGCCGACGTTATCAAGTGCCTCAAAATGCTGACCTTCCTGCCTCTTGATACCATTCGCGAGTATGAAAAGCTTGAGGGAAGTGAGCTTAACCGTGCTAAGGAAGCCTTGGCTTACGAGCTGACCCAGATGATTCACGGCGAAGAAGAGGCCATTAAAGCACAAACTACCGCTCGTTCGCTCTTCGGAAATGCCGCCGATATTTCTAATATGCCCACAACCGAGCTTGACGACAGCAACTTCACCGATGGCAAGATAAATGTTCTTGAGCTTATGCTCGCCGCAGGTCTTATTCCTTCAAAGGGCGAAGGCAGACGTCTTGTTCAGCAGGGCGGCGTTTCTATTGACGATAAAAAGGTTACAGATCCCAACACCACCTTCACACCTGCCGACTTTGCAGATGGCATCGTACTGAAAAAAGGCAAAAAAGTATATCATAGATTTCTTGTGAAATAATTCAGCAGCCTCTCGTAATACGGGAGGCTGTGTTTTATACACGTATGAAATCTTAATTCCACTTTTTCTGATTTTTTATTCGTGGTAAAATTTAAATAGAAAATCAGAAAGGATGATGATTTTGAAAAAATTCACAGCGTTTCTTTTATCAATTTGCTTGATGATTTCTGTTTTTCAATATATACCTGTTGTTGCGTTTAGCAGTGCTGGCTATACTGTTGAAGAATTTACAAGTCGTACAGCAAAAATCAACACCGAATCAGCTTTGATCTCTGATTCAGCAAATGTTTCCTTTACCACTACCGCTTCAGGCGGTGCACCGTCGTCGTTGGTATACAACAACTATAAGTTGATTACCAATGAAAATACTGTCACAGATAGTGGAGCAACATACAACGGTGAGGAATTCGGCGGAAGAATTTGGTGTCCTAATGGTAAACCCGACAGTAATACAATCAACAGAATAATTGATGGTAAGCATTGGACCGAAATTAAATATGATTTTGGTTCAGAGGTTGAAATTTCCGATATACTTGTTAGTGCTGCAAATAGTGGTGTGTTTATGACGGGCCACTATAAGCTTTTTGCTTCCCTAAACACGCCCTCTCCCGAACTCGAAACTTATGGAGATACTTATCTTATAAACGATTACATAAACACCGAAAACAAAATAGCTCAAAGGTATTCATTTAAAGAAAAGTTGGTTGCAACATATGTAACATTGAGGATTATCAATCCAACGCGAGAGTCTGTGAAAACTGATGCCTCTGCTCAGGAAGCTGTTCTTGAACAGCAATGGAATGAATCTATTAGAGTTCGTCTTTATAAATTTTTGGTGTATGGTAAGCATAGTGCTTCCGTTGCTTTTAATTCAAGTTTAAGCGCTTCCGATAACAATAATGCGATCTATCCCAACACAACTCAATATGGTAGCTTAACAAATCCAAACAGAGTTAACTATTTTTCATTAAGCACAATTCATTATAAAAACGATGTGATTGACGGTGATCCGGTGTGGACTTCAACCGAATCCAAAGGCCCCGCAAGGTTATATAATGATATTGGTTCCGGCGGCTCTGAAGGTGATCAATGCTGTAATGATTTCTTCTTTGTTGATAGAACAAACAGAGTTATGTTCACCGACGGAACTCGTAGATATATGGATTATGTTTACGACCTAGGAACGATACATGATATTAGTCATATTTCTGTTGTTCACGGAAATGATGGCACTCTTATGACAGGTCACTATAAAATTTATGCTTCCATAAGTGAGTCAAGAGATTTCACAGAGGATGACCTTTTGGTTGAATACAAAAATGAACAGTCACTTCGCTCACAAACCTTTAGCACTACAAGTGGTAACAAGGTTTATGCAAGATATGTTTGCCTGAGAATTATCAACGCGGTGAATTATAGTTATTCGCTTAATCCGGCCGCAAGTGATTGGTTCGTTAACAATGGTTATGTTCCTTCTGCAAGAATTGCAGAATTTCAAGTTTATGGTGATAATGTTGGTGATATTGCTTTGAATCAAGCACTTAGTTCGACAGATAACTCCGTTAAGTTCCTTGATTTAACAGAGTATAATAGTATAACAAATCCCGAAAATGCAGAAAATTTCAGTGTTTCTGTTGTACGCTATAAAAATAACAATGGAACTTGGAGTGGGGAAGACGTAACCTCACAATGGGGTAGTATTCATAAGATATACGACGGTGTAGGTCAGCATACCGACAACTTTCCCGGTGGTGGATTCTTCTGTGATAAAACCAATAAAAAACTATTGCTTGACGGTAGCGAAAGATATATCGATATAATCTATGATTTAGGCGCGGTTTACGATATATCTAATATTTCCATTGTCCACGGTCATAATGGTGCAGATGCGGGATTAGTAACCGGTCATTATAAACTTTATGCTTCTGAGTCGCGTTCAAGAAACTTTATCGAAAGCGAATTGTTAGCAGATTTCCATAATGATGGCGCCGATCGTTCTCAGACCTTCGATGTTGGTGAAAATAATGTGTATGCCAGATATGTATGTATGAGAATTATCAATCCTATCGCAACTACTTATTCAGCCCCTGACTATGAACCTTCCGAATCGTTCTTGACCGCAGATCACCTAGCTGCAGTTCGTCTTGGTCAGTTCCAGGTTTACGGTACCCGTTTGCCCGGCCAGGTTAATGTAACAGGCGGCGTAATTGATGGTTGGGTACAATATAAAGAAAAGGTTGATATATCCCGCAATCTTTTGGCTAATAAACTGCCCGAGTCTGTTACTTATATAAATACGGATATCGGTGTTACTACACCCGCTACTGCTAACTATTACGGCGATGCCCTTACTTCTCCCATCAATGCTTACGACGGTCAAACACAAGGTCTTCACAACGTTTGGTTTGTTGATGGAACAGAAACAAATGGTAGCTTTAAGGTAACTGATATTATCGATGATGAAGATAGGCAATATTTGCAGCTGAATTACCAACTTGACAAGCCAGCCACAATAACTGACTTCGCCTTACTTGGTCATAGAGAACTTTCTTTAAGTCCCTCTCACTACAAGGTATCTGTAGCAAACAGTAAAGATGACCTCTTTACTGAAAATGCTATTACTGCAGATATTGAAACTAATAACTATGAATATACAGTAGCGACCTTCGACGAAGCAGAAGAAGTAAAAGGTTCTTGGATTGCAGTTAGAATAATTTGCGGTGTTACCGAGGCAGCAATCGGCGGTACAATGAATCAGGAAAATTATTATTCACGCGCTTCTCATTTCAGCGTAGGCGGCGTATGGTCCGATGACGATATTGCCTTTGACAATCTTACGGTTGTTTCGGACAAATCTGTTGCAAAGGTTAGCGAAAGTGCAGTTTTGGGTCGCTTAGACAATAACGGTAATGGCTGTAAAGGCAGTACATATATTACTGTTTCTGCAGACACCAATGCTTGCGATAGAGATGGATATTATACATTTAAGGGTTGGTATAACGGTGAAACACTTGTTAGTGAAAACACAGTATATGACTATTATCTAATCGATACTGCAACCACCCTTACCGCTAAATATGAAACTTCAAAATCATACACGGTGTCCTTTGTTGATTCTTCGGGAAATCTTTTGTACGAAGCTTTCGTTGCCGAAAATGCCAAGATATCCGATGAAGATATTCTCAATGCAAGCCTTTCCGTTCCCGAGCTTTATGGATATATAAGAGTATTGGATGAAAACAATCTCCAGCTTTGGAATAACAGCGACAGAGAACATGTAACAAGCGATATTATACTTAAGCCTATATACAAAAAGGCAACCGATAAATTTAATGTAAAGGTTACTACAGCCGATGGTACGACCGAAAACGAAATGGTATTTGACCAACGTTTTTCGTTAAATGATGTTAACGCCAAGGCTTGGACTCTTAACGGCAAAATCATATCTTATAATTCCAAAGTCACCTTATATGCAAGCGGCGAAATGAATATCGCGGCTTCGTATGAGGATACCCCGAAGGTTAATACCTTGACTGTTTTAGATACCATTAAGAATGTTGACAGCCTTTCTGTGCTGGTTCACTTTAACAACGTCGAGGGTAAGGATGTAAAATCTGCAGGTGTTATGTTTGTAAGCGGAAATACCTTTGATGCGGTCGGAAATGTAGATTGGACCGCTGCAAATCTTGGTACATATAAATGCGTGAACGTTGCTATTGAAGATCTCAATGGCTCCGACTATATGTGTACTTTGGTTGGTATCGATCGCGAAAAGACAGTAACACGTGTTGCTAAAGCTTATATTGAATATGAAGACGGTACTATACTGTTTAGCGATGCTACAGAGAAGCAGACTTTTGAAAGCGGAATCAAGAATCCCTTGATCCCCACCGATAGCATTAATAAACCGGCAGATCCCTGGGTGGTTTATCACGAGGGCTACTATTATCTTTGCTTTGGTGCAGTAAGCTCCGATGGATATGGAATATACATCACAAAGAGCGATAGTCTTTTCAACATTGATAATCCTATAGAACGCGTTCAGGTATATAAAGGCACAGAGGATAGCAGAGTTGCAAGCTCCTGGTATGCACCTGAACTTCATAACATAAATGGCAAGTGGTATGTATATGCCGCCCCCGCCATTGGTGGTGATACCTCCGGAAAACACTCTATGTTCGTTCTTGAATATGAGGGAGATTCTCCGTTGGCAGACGGTGTGAACACCAAATACACAGGTCTTGGTTTTATGAAGGGGCTTAATGAAAATGCTTGGCTGAATATTGACGGTACTTATATGAAATATAACGGCAAAGATTACTTCATATGGTCTGACCAAGGAAGCCTTAAGATTGCTGAAATGCTCAGTCCCACAGAGATTGGTCCTTATGTTACAATATCATCACCAAAATATCAGTGGGAAATGAATGTTTCAACCCTCAATGAAGGTCCTGCGGTTCTTTACCACAACGACGATATATTTGTAAGTTTCTCTGCAAGTGATAGTCAGTGCGATTACTATGCTATAGGTATCCTTGAATTTGCAGGTGGAGACCCGTTAGATGCTTCAAATTGGACCAAATGGGAAGAGCCCGTTCTTTCTCAAAACAGAGAAGAGGGAATTTACGGTCCCGGTCACAATAGCTTTACTAAGGTGCTTGTAAACGGCAACTGGGTTGATTATATCGTCTATCACGCTCATGATAAATCTGTTAGTGATGGTGAAGTATCAACTGCATGGAATGCACGTACTGTTTTGGCTCAGCCGTTCTATTGGGATACTAACGGTAAACCTGTATTCAAACCTGTTTCAAAGAATATATATTGATAGGAGGGGATTATATGATGTACATTAAACCCGAAATTGAAATAGTTTTAAGTTTAACTTCCGAGTATTGTGCAGAGACTGTTTCTTCTCCTGAGGATGAGGTAACCCACGGATTTGCTAATAACATTGCCACCGGTAAGGATACATTAGATGATTAAATGAAAAAAGAGCGGTGTTTCGGCACTGCTCTTTTTTTGCACTTTTATAACTTTTTATACACTTTTATTGATTTTTTACATTTGATATACTATAATTATAAGGGCGGTGAATTTCTATGTTTTTGCTTGGCGGAAATGGTCTTGAAGCTTTTAATGAACTTAAAGAAACAGCGTTAGGAAAAATTTTATTGGTTAGGCATATTGGATACGATACCGAAGGAAGCGAAACCCATGAGAACAGGCTCAACGGTTGGGTGGATTATATGCTTTTGTATATTAAGCGCGGTACCGTTGATTTTGTTATAGATGGTAAAAAGTCAACCGCACGTAAAGGTGAGGTGTATATTGTGCCGCCCACTGCTAAATATAGCTTTCATAAAAACATCGGCTGTGAAACTTATTTTATGCATTTCGAGGGGAATGAACTTCTAAAACATTATAATCTGTTTGATATTTCCTATAAAATCACAGCGCTTCTTGAATTTGAAAACATTTTCAATAAGTTGTTGCTTCAAGGTAACATGCCAATGGAATACCGTGGGGAATTCACAAGTATATATGGAATGCTTCTGCTTTCTCATATAGCGAGATTTAGGGAAAAAGCCGAAACACAGATTAAAACTCCGCAAGATCTTGCATTGTCGATTATCAATTGGAGCTTTAGAGGAACAACAGTGATTGAAGATTTTGCACGTCAGGCAGGGCTTTCTGAAGCGGAATTTTCAAAACTGATTAAAGAAAAAACAGGAATGACCCCAAAAAAGTATATAACCTATCTCAGAATTGAGGAGATAAAAGACAAGTTCGCAAATTCAAATGATAGATTTAAACATATTGCGTTCCACAGCGGATATCACGATTATCAGTATTTTGTTAAAATTTTCAAAAGATACACAGGAATGACACCTAAAGAATACCGCCAGAAGGCTAAAGAACAGCGTATATAATAAACACAAAGCCACGGATTAGTTCCGTGGCTTTGCTGTTATTTGAGTGTTGCGGTATATGCATTTAAAAGTTTAAGGGGCTGGTAAGATTCTTTTGCTTTTCTTAAGCCTTCATTCCCCATATCTTCCTCTCGGTTGATAAATTGTGTATCGCTCCATTCGTGTTCCGCAAATTGTTGGTTAATAGCCGCATAGGTGCCGCCGTATGAAGTATCAGCAAATTCTACGTGAATAAGTGCTGTATCACTCGTGAGCCTTTCTCCGACGGTGCAGGCGACCACTTTACCTTCAATTTCAATAAGTCCACCTATTAGGTTTAGCTCGTACAAATTGTCCAGCAGTTTGTAGGTGGCTTCCCTTGATTCAGGCATAAGACGTGTAATTTCTTCTTTGTCGTTATACCACAGTTCGAAAAGCTCTTTGCATCTTGGTATATCTTCAGATGTTATTCTGCGATAAACGAAATTATTTTTCCTTTTAAATGAGTTAAGGTGGTTCTTTTTTGAATGTAGTTTTTTCCCGCTGAGGGAAATTAATTTATTTGTATCATATATATAATCCGAGCCGTTTTTGTCGTATTCGAAACGAAATTCACCTGAGAACATTTCCTTCATTTCCAATACATCTTCTTCAGAAAGATGAGTGAATTTAGGAGCGACTCCCATATTCTTCATAAATTCACATGCTTTTCCGATTGCTTCTTTTTTGTTTTTTCCAAACCCTTTGGGGTATAACATACGGGAATGGCTTCCTATATCCCAAAGTATAAATAGATAATCATCTTCAACGGAAATTTTAAGCTTGTCCTTTCCACTCCAAATATAATTGGTTGTGAAATTGTATGCGGAACGTACATTGTTACTTAAGTATTTGTCAAACAACTCTTTGTCGCATAATGATATGACCTTAAAATCCAAAATTAACACCCTGATTTCCATATATTTCGGAAAGTATTATACTATATATTTTTTCAAATGTCTATAATATTATTGACAAATCTTGCATTAATTAATATAATTATTACTAATAGTATTGGAGGTAATTATATGCAGATTTTATTAACCGGTGGTGCCGGATATATAGGTAGTCATACCTGCGTTGAACTTATAAACGCAGGTTATGATGTTGTAATTGCGGACAATTTGTCTAACAGCAATATCGAGGTGCTTAACCGTTTAAAGCAAATAACAGGTAAAGATGTTAAGTTTTATGAGGTTGATATTCTTGACAGAGAGGGTATGCGCAAGGTATTCAGAGAAAACAACATCGATGCTGTTATCCATTTCGCAGGGCTTAAGGCGGTTGGTGAATCGGTTCAGATTCCGCTTAAGTATTACGAAAACAATATTTCAGGTACGGTTGTTCTTTGCGAAGTAATGAATGAATTTAATTGCAAGAAAATGGTTTTCAGCTCTTCCGCAACAGTATACGGTGTTGCAGAGAAAATGCCTTTGACCGAGGATATGCCCTTAGGTGCAATAAATCCCTATGGAAGAACTAAGCTTTTTATTGAGGATATATTGAGAGATTTGTGCATATCCGATAAGGATTGGTCGGTTTCTTTGCTTCGCTATTTTAACCCTATCGGAGCACATGAAAGTGGTCTTATAGGCGAGGATCCTAAAGGCATCCCTAACAACCTTATGCCATACATTACTCAGGTTGCTGTTGGCAGACTTCCTCAGCTTAACGTTTTTGGTGATGATTATGATACTGTCGACGGAACCGGAGTTCGCGACTATATCCATGTTGTTGACCTCGCACGCGGTCACGTAAAAGCTGTTGATTGGGTTGCAAACAATCTCGGTTGCGATGCTTTTAATCTCGGCACCGGCAACGGCACCTCTGTTTTAGAGCTTGTAAATGCATTTAAAGCAACTTCGGGAATGGACGTTCCGTATAAAATAGTTGAACGCAGACCCGGCGACCCTGCTAAGGTATACGCTGATGCTACTAAAGCAAAAGTGGTTCTTGGTTGGGAAGCTGAATTCGGAATCGATCGCATGTGTGCCGACGGTTGGCGTTGGCAAAAGAATAATCCTAAAGGATTTTCTAAATGATTTTTTGGGGCAGATATGTCTGCCCCGTTTTTTAAGAGGATAAATATGAAAAAGAATGATGTTATTATTCTTCAAATTACCGACCTGACAGGAGGCGGTGACGGTGTTGGCAGGGCAGATGACGGACGGGTTGTATTCGTTTCGAATACTGCTGTTGGAGATGTTATTGAAGCGTTGATAATTAAAGTCAAAACCAAATACGCTCTTGGTAAAATACAAAGTGTAATCGCCCCGTCCCCATATCGTATTAATAGTGATTGCGAAGTATCCAACCGTTGCGGTGGTTGCGTGTTCAGACATATAACCTACGAAAAGGAAAAAGAGATAAAGTATTCGCAGGTTTATAATTCAATTCGCCGTATAGGCGGCATTGAATTTACTCCCGATAATCTTGTTTCAAACGATATTATAAACGGTTACCGTAATAAAGCACAGTATCCGATTGGTTTGGATAAATTTGGTAATGTAATTTGCGGATTTTATTCTAAATCAAGCCATAGGTTGGTTCAATGCGATAATTGTCTTTTGCAACCTCAGATTTTTACTACAATTACAAGAGTTTTTTGTTCTTGGGCTAATGAATATCAAATTTCGGTATACGACGAACGTACTGATTCAGGACTTTTAAGACATCTATATATCAGACACGGGGAAGTCAGCGGCGAAGTAATGGTTGTAGTAGTCATTAATGGAAGTGAGTTGCCCTGCTCCGAAAATCTAAAAGATATGCTGATAGATGTCTTAGGGGACAAGCTTAAAAGTTTACAAATAAATATTAATTGTGAAAATACAAATGTTGTTTTAGGAGAAAAATGTAAGGTTGTGTATGGTGAACCATATATAACCGACACTTTGTGCGGTGTTAATTTAAGAATTTCTCCCTTGTCTTTTTATCAGGTTAACCGAGCAATGGCAGAAAAACTATACAATATTGCTAAATGTTATGCTGAACCGCGTGGAAAGACACTCCTTGATCTTTATTGCGGCACGGGTGCAATAGGTCTTACGATGGCAAAGGAAGCCAAAAGTGTTATTGGTGTAGAGATTGTTTCGTCTGCCGTAGAAGACGCAAAGATTAACGCTCAGCTTAATGGTATTGATAACGCAGAGTTTCTTTGTATGGATGCAACCGAAGCTGCAACACATCTTAAAATTAAAGGTGTAACAGCAGATGTAGTTATGCTGGATCCTCCTCGAAAGGGTTGCGACGAAAAACTTCTCAATACGGTAGCAAAAGACTTTTCGCCAGAACGTATAGTCTATATTTCCTGCAACGATGCAACCTTAGCAAGAGATTGTGCGATTTTAACTTCTATTGGATATGAATTAAAAAGACTTACACCGGTCGATCTCTTTCCGAGAACGGGCCATGTAGAAGTAGTTGCTTTATTAAATAAATCATAATATATTCAACACTATCGATTTTTAGGTAGGTGAGAAAATTGAAGCAAGCTTTATGTAGAAAGAAGTTGCTTGGCTTAGCGGCGTTTGTTTTATTTATTGCTTTTATGTTGTATGTTACTATAGCTGTTGGCAGACCTATGATTAAGTTTGTTGAAGAACCAAAACTGTTCAGAGATTGGGTAGATACATACGGAATATGGGGGAGACTGATTTTTATAGGTATGGTAATGTTCCAGGTGTTAGTAGCTTTGATACCCGGTGAACCATTGGAGTTTGGCGCAGGATACGCTTTTGGTGCGATTGAAGGTACAATTCTCACTACCATTGGGATTTTGCTTGGAAGCATCATTGTTTTTTATTTAGTTAAAAAATTCGGAATAGCATTTGTTGAAATTTTCTTCACAAAGGAACAAATTTCTAAAATCAAATTTCTCAAAAAATCCCGCAAGAGAGATATTTTGCTGTTTCTTTTATTTCTACTGCCGGGTACACCCAAAGATATATTGACCTATTTTCTCGGTTTGACCGACAGTAAGCTTTCCGCTATAATCTTCTTATCGGTAGTAGGCAGATTCCCGTCTGTAGTATCATCAACTATCAGCGGTGGTGCGTTAGGGAGAGAAAGTTATATTTTGGCAATAGTTGTTTTTGTAATTACTCTAATCTTAAGTGCTCTCGGATTGTTAATTTATAACAAAATATGTAAAAAGAACAAATCATAATAATAAAAAGATACGGTTAAATTAATTTAGGGTGAATTAATTTGAAAAAAGCCGTGTCTTTTATTTTAAGTATTGTTATTGTTTCTGCCGCATTAATTGTTGAAAGCAGCGAAAGTAGATATACAAGCGTCTCTTTTCTAAGTACCCGAAATTCGGATTGTATTATAATCAACACTCCGACTACCTCGGTTATGATTGACACTGCATACGATGAGTCGTTCGGCGTGATTTATGATAAGCTTAATAGTATGGGCATAGAAAAATTAGATATTCTTATTCTGACACATTACGATAAAGATCACGTCGGCTCGGCTGCTGAAATAATTAAAAAGTTTTCTCCCGAGAGAATATACGTTACCTATGACCGCCCAAAAGTTTACAGTAAAGCTCATCGTCGCTATATCAATACTGTAAAAAAATTAAAGCTAACACCGAACATCGTTAGGGATTACACAGAGCTTGATATCGGGGGAGCACTCCTCAAAATTTATCCTCCTAAAATGGATTCATATTTATATGATTGCAGTAACAACTCCTCCCTTGTCGTAGCATTGGAACAACAAAGTGTCAGCTTTTTATTTGCCGCAGATATAGAAGAATTAAGGATTGCGGAGTTGCTTGATGATGGTATAGGAAACTATGATGTCTTAAAGGTTCCGCACCATGGCTGGACCGAGTGTAATACTGCTCAATTTATCGAAAGAGTATCGCCGCGATATTCCGTAGTTACAAATAAGTCTGGGAGAAAAAGCATACCTTCGACAGCTGCTTCTATAATTGCTAACGGTTCTTATTTATACACAACTGCACGGGGAGAGGTTGCTTTTAAATGCTATGAAAACTATTATACAGTCTCCCAAAATATAGCAAGGTAAAGGCTCGATATTGTCACAATACAAGGAAGATGCATATATTGTTAGGGGTGAAATATATGTATCTTTTATACTTTATGTTAGTGTTTTTTGCAGTTTTAGGCTTGATTTCTTTTATAAAGGGTTTAGCAACGTCTTTTCTCAGAGTAGAAGATACCTGCTGTTCGACTAACCTTTTAATAACCATAAACAACTCTCAAAAAAATTGCATTGAATTTGAAACAAAAATTGCATTATCAAGATTAAGATGGTATAATATAAATAGGTTCGATAAAGTGTATGTTGTCGGGATGAAATTGAATGACGAAAACTATAGACTTTGCAGTGAACTTTGCAATGAATTTGATGTGGAATTATTGGATTTAGAGAAATTTTCAGATAAAATAAGTGAGTAAGGTAGTGCCTATGAATGACGAAAAATTGAATCTCGAACAAGTTACAGGTACTATTGAGTACGTTACATACGAAAATAATAATAATGGATATTGTGTCTTCTGCATCTCTGTTAGTGATGAAGAATTAACCTGCGTTGGCAATATGCCGAATCCCACCGAAGGCGAAAGTGTGAGACTATACGGCAACTATACCTTCCATTCCACATACGGAAGGCAGTTCAAATTTCAGACCTATGAGTTGATTGCCCCCGAGGGTTCTGCGGCTATACTGCGTTATTTATCCTCGGGAGCGGTA
>JAZNQM010000153.1:0-11106 GCA_045590175.1 Acutalibacteraceae bacterium
TCGAAGAATTTTAAAGCGGAGGATTTTTGGCTGTGCGAGACATAAAACGCAGTTAATCCTGTCGGATTAACGAGTATTTTAACAAAGCAAAGGCGAAAATCCAACCTTTAAAATCAGGTTCGGATTAGTCGTGTTTGCTTATCGTTTAGGAGAAATAAATATGGCACAGCTTATTATGAATTGGAAAAACGACGGTATTCAAGCAAAGGAAGTAAGCTTCCCGGAGGGAGTTAGCTTGAAACGATATACCGAGATTGATGACGCAACCGACGTGTGGCTGGATATTATCAAGTATTTATCCCCCGAACCTATGGAGGATTTAACCTCTGAATTTTTTCACAGGCATATGTTAAGTCTTGAAAACTTCAAGGAAGATAATTGCTGTTTTCTTATGGTTGATGGAATTCCCGCAGCCACAATAACGGTTGTTTGCGATTATTCCGATAAACACGGATATATCCATATGGTGGTTTGTAAACCTGAATTCAGAGGTAGGGGGCTGGGTCGTCTTTTAAACGATATCGCCTTGCATATCCTAAAAAAAGAGGGAATGGAAACGGCACACCTTACTACTGATGATTGGCGTATACCTGCCATAAAGTCTTATATTAAGGCAGGTTTTTTCCCCGACCTTGAAACCGAACCCGATTTTAAAGAACGCTGGGAGAAAATATATTCAGAGATTAATAAAAAATAGTAAAAAAGACAAGGTGGTCTGTAGCATTAAAGCTGCAAACCACCTTAGTTTCATTTTGTTTGTATTTTTTTCGCAAGGTTTATTCAAACACTTCGCAAGAAAGGTATCTTTCGCCGGTGTCGGGGAGAATTGCAACAATGGTTTTGCCACGGTTTTCGGGGCGAAGTGCCACTGCCTTTGCAACGCTAAGGGCAGCTCCCGAGCTGATACCCGCCAGCACACCTTCGTATTTTGCCAGATCCTTAACCGCTTGGTAGGCTTGGTCGGTTGTTATTGTGATAACCTCGTCAATGACCGAGCGGTCTAAATTTTCGGGAATAAAGTTAGCACCGATGCCCTGTATTTTGTGGGGTCCTGCTGTGCCTTTGGTAACCAATGGGGAGTCGTCAGGCTCCACACCTATTATTTCAATACCGCTGTTTTGTTCTTTAAGATATTTACCGATGCCCGAAACGGTACCGCCTGTGCCGAAACAGGCAACCACAATGTCAACCCTGCCGTCGGTGTCTCTCCATATTTCGGGACCTGTGGTTTTATAATGAGCATCGGGATTGTCGGGATTGTAGAACTGTCCCGCAATAAAGCTGCCTTTGTATTTTTCCTTAAGCTCGTTTGCCTTATCAACGGCACCCTGCATACCAAGTTTTCCTTCGGTCAGCACGATTTCGGCACCGTAAGCCCGAAGGAGCTTTTGTCTTTCCACACTCATACTGTCCGGCATTGTAAGGATAAGCTTATAGCCCTTGGCATTAGAGATGGCAGCAAGACCAATCCCGGTGTTGCCACTGGTGGGTTCTATGATAACCGAACCTTTCCCGAGAGCACCACGCTTTTCGGCTTCCTCAATCATATTAAGGGCAACTCTGTCTTTAACACTGCCTGCTGGATTGAAATATTCCAGTTTGACAAGCAAATCAGCAGCTATATCATAATGATTACAATAGTTATTCACAGACATAAGCGGAGTATTTCCTACAAGTTCGGCTACATTGTTCTTTATGTTCATATACATACTACCTTTCATTTTCTATCATTAATTATATATTCCCGATTTTTTGGTGTCAATAAATTTATTTCAAAAAAACACTTGACAAGGGAATAAATGGGTGCTATATTATAACTGTACTAATCAGCATAGTACAGTTGATACACCAACGCGGAGGTGTTTTATGTTTAAGATTGACAATATGTCTCAAAAACCTGTGTATGAGCAGTTGATTGAGCAGACCGAAAGGTACATACTGATGGGTGTCATCAAAGCCGGCGATGCAATGCCCTCGGTAAGAAAGCTTTCGGTGGAGGCTTCGGTCAACCCCAACACAATCCAAAAAGCCTATTCCGAACTAACGGGCAGGGGAGTGCTGATTTCTGTACCCGGTAAGGGCTGTTTCGTTTCGGAAAATGCTGCGGAAACAATAGGAAAGGATAAACGTGTGCTGCTGGGCGACATCAAAAATCTTGCGATGGAGCTAAAGCTGGCAGGCGTGGGTCTTGACGAAATAATTTCCACAGTAAAAGAAATTTATTCCCTTTGATTTAAGGAGGTAACAAGATGATTACCGTACAGAATTTAGTCAAAACCTTCGACGGCTTCACAGCTCTCGGTGGTATTTCCTGCACCATCCCCGAAGGCAGTATATACGGAATGGTGGGCTCCAACGGAGCGGGTAAATCAACCTTTTTAAGGCTGCTTTGCGGCATTTACAAGCCCGACAGCGGAAGCATTTATATTGACGGAATGCCTGTCTGGGAGAATCCCAAAGCCAAGGAGCTTTTTATGTTTGTGCCCGATGACCTGCATTTTATCAACGGTGCCGATATGGAGCGTATGGCAGGGCTTTATGCTTCGATTTACAAAAACTTCGACTATGAAGTGTACAGAAAGTTAGCATCCCGCCTCAAGCTTCCCATAAGAAAAAGCATCAACGGTTTTTCCAAGGGTATGAAAAGGCAGGCGGCAATAATTTTAGCCCTTGCCACAAGGCCTAAATACATCTTCTTCGACGAAACCTTCGATGGGCTCGACCCCGTTATAAGAAACGTGGTTAAGGGTATTATCTATGAGGAAATTGTGGAGCGTCAGGCAACCGCTATAATCACCTCCCATTCTCTCCGTGAGTTAGAGGATACCTGCGACCAGTTGGCACTTCTCCATAAAGGCGGTCTTGTGTTTGAAAGAGAAATTTCAGACCTTAAAACCTCCCTTTTCAAGATTCAGATTGCCCTCAGTCAGGATTATGACAAGGAAATCTTCGGGGATATCGATATGATTCATTTTTCCAAAAAGGGCTCTGTTGCCAATATGATTGTTCGAGGCGACAAAGAGGAAACCGTGGCAAAGCTGAAGGCGTTAATGCCCGTAATTCTCGACGTTCTGCCCCTTACTTTAGAAGAAGTATTCACCTATGAAATGAGTGCGCTGGGCTATGAGTTTGCCCCGATAGAGGAGGTATAGCTATGAAGAAGTTTTTTGATTTTAGGCTTTATGCCGAAGGCCTCAGAAGTCTTAAGATTTTCGGAATCATAACCTCGGTGGTTATGTCGCTGTATTCTCTTATATATACAGGTTCCGTCATTGCTGAAAAAATATATACCGAGTCTCATTATGACGATGTTCAGGCAGAGTTCACCAGCCTTACCTATATGAACCCTCTGCTGATATTGTTGTTCTGTGTCGTGGCACCGCTTATGACGGTTATGATATTTAACTTTACCTCTAACCGTGCCGCAAGTGACTATTATTTTGCAATTCCCAAAACCCGCGGATGTATTTTCTTAAGCTTCTTTGGGGCGGTTATGACCTGGGTTGTATTTTCGGCTGTTATCAGTTCTTTACTTCCTATTGCTATATCTCTTTGTTTCCCGAGATATATCATTGTTAATTACTTAGCTTCCTCAATTTTCTTTTTTGAATGTCTTGTAAGTGCCTTCTTTGTGGCGGCGGCGGTTACGGTCGCGGTAAGTGTAACAGGCACACCGATTTCCACCGTAATTGTTTCCTTAATGATAATCTTCCTGCCCCGTATATTCCTTATGGTTATCAGCAACGTAGGACTCAGCAACCTGCCTATCGTGGGCGAAACCATCTCTGCAATTCCTATGCTGTCCTACAAAACGCAGATTCCTTTTGGATTTGTTGTTTCACTGTTTGTTGACGGTTTTTACACCAAACCCACAATCGGCGCCTTTGTTTATACCTTTGTGATGGGTGTATTGTATCTTATACTCGGATATTTCATTTTCCAAAAAAGAGCAAGCGAAGCAGCAGGAAAAACTGCGGCAACCAACAAGCTTCGAGCAGTTTTCCGCACTTGTTTAGCAAGCGGTGTAGGACTTTTGGTTCCGGGAATTGTTTTCACTACGCTTTATGAAAATGAAGATGCATTTGTGATTTGGGTAGCTTCCATTGCCTTCAGCGTTCTAACCTTCGTGGTTTACTGCTGCTATGAGTTGGTTTCAACCAAAAGTCTTAAGGCTACCGCAAAGGCAATTCCGGGCTTTATAGCGGTTGTGATTGTTGAAATAGCCGCCTTCCTTATGATGTACGGTGTCAGGGGAGCGGTAGTCAGTTACACGCCAAAGCCCCAGGAAATCGACGGTATATATCTCAGCAGCAATAACTATAAGGATTATTGGTCTGCAAAGTCAGAGAATATATTAATCGAAAACACCGAGGCAAAGGTTATAATCTCCGAAGCCTTGGCTGAAAACCTCGAATATTGCACCATCGAGGGCGAACCTTATGCCTATTACAGTAAGTATTATAACAACGAGAACGGCAGCTATACCCAGTGGGAGGTTGCTATTGTTTCGGGCGGCATCAAGCACAACAGATACATTTCCATCGATTCCACCAACAGCCAAAGATTGGTAGAAATACTGGAAACCGTACCCGAATATAAAAAGGTCTACACCGAGTTCCCGCCTGCCGACGATAAATCAACAACTGTTAACATTTGGGATATTTCCAACCTTTCTGAAAAGCAGACCAAGGAGTTCTACGAAGCGTATCTTAAGGACTTGAAAGCGGGTAATATAGGCTTCGACGAAATATATGCCGCAGTAAACTACGGAGAGCTAAGCGGCAGCTATTTCCAGATTTGTGTTGATACAATCGTAGGTACTGAAAGCTATAATTTCTATCTTCCCGTTACCTCCTCCTGCACTGAAACTCTTGCGAAATACTATGAGGTTTTGGAAAAACAAAATGAGATAAGTCGCGGCAGAGCATTAGCCTTTGTGGAAAAGATAGATGATGTAAAGGGTGAGGCTTATGTTGATTTCACCTTCTATGGCATTGGTGACCCCATCAGCACAGAGCCTGATGAGGAATGGATAGAAATCCTTAAAACCTGCGAAACCAAAAACTTTTCCAAAGGCGATGTAATAGCAAGGCTGTATGTAAATTACTACGACGAGGAAACTCATACCGAAAGCGTATACATCGACCATTATAAGCTCAACGAAAAAGCTATGAAAAAATATAATAGCTATTATGAATAAATTTCTGTAATACGGTTGAAAAGTTACAGGTTATTTGTTAAAATGATAAGGCAGACGGGAAAACTCGTCTGCCTTAAGTTTTGTATTGAGGATGGATAAAATGGTTTTTAAAAGAATTGCTGCGGCTTTGCTTGTGACCTTAATGGTGTTTTCCTGTGTAACTCCGGTCTTTGCCGCTACCAAAGACAAGGAAGAAAAACGATACTATATAAAGAATTGTGAGATTACCCACAAAACTCAGCTTGTATATAACGGCGAAAAGCAGACCCCCAAGGTGACAGTAAAACATAATGGCAAGAAGCTCAAGGAAGGCACACACTATAAGCTCAAATATAAAAACAATAAATCCTACGGCACCGCTACTGTGACGGTAAAAGGCATAAAGCCCTACCGCGGAAGCGTTACTTCAAAATTTAAAATCGCCCCCAAAAGCGTTAAAATTAAAAATCTGTCATCTGATTTTACAATGCGATTTACCGCATCATGGAGCAGAAATAAGCGAGCCGACGGCTATCGCTTGGAATTTAGCTTATATAAGGATTTCAGAGAATTCAGATTCAAAACCTTAAAGGATAATACCATCACAGAGAAAACCATCTTAGGTCAGCTGGCAAGTAAGAAATACTACGTTCGCATCCGATCCTTTGTTTTCACAGAGAAGGGCAGGGTATACAGCAAGTATTCCGATGTTGAAACCGTGAGAGTCAAAAAGCCCAAAAAGGCTACTTCTAAGAAAAACAAAATCTGTCTTACCTTCGATGACGGACCCAGCCACGTCACCAAGAAGGTCCTCAATATTCTAAAAGAGAATAAGGTCAGGTCAACGTTTTTTATCGTGAATTACAGCGAGGAGGATAAACCTCTCATCCAGCGGATGATTGATGAAGGTCACACCTTAGCAATACATAACTATTCCCACGACTACAGCAAAATCTATAAATCCACCTCAAGCTATATGGAGTACCACAAGAAGCTGTATCGCAAAATTAAAAAGGACTTTGGATACGAAGCTAAAATAATGCGTTTCCCCGGTGGCACCAGCAACACCGTCAGCCGTAACTATTCTTACGGAATAATGACAAGACTTTCCAAAAAGATGACCGAAAAAGGGTTTATCTATTTTGATTGGAACATAGACAGCGGCGATGCCTCAGGCAATAATATCAGCAAAACTACAATTGCGAACAACGTTATAGAGGGGCTTTCCAAAAACACAACAAACGTTGTGCTGATGCACGACAGCGGTGCCAAAATGACCACCGCCAAAGCCCTGCAAACCATTATCAACTACGGCAACAACAACGGCTACGTATTCGAGCCAATAACCGAAAAAACCAAGAAGGTTCAGCATAAGCCTAATAATTAATAATATCAAACGAAAGCTCCGTATCGCATCTTCACATAGGTGGATAGGGAGCTTTTAACTTTTTGAAAATTACGGGGGATACTCTGCGTTCCTTGATTTTTCGATCGCCCCGGGCGTTAGCGAAAAATCTGCGGTACTCGAGACTCGGGCAGACCGCTCCGCCTATCGCGGCGGTGCGGCTGCTTCGACGAACCGCAGGGGTTCTCTTTACCCCTCTCTCCGCCAAACAAAAAAAGCACCCTATTGGGTGCTTTCTGTTTGGCGGAGAGAGGGGGATTCGAACCCCCGAACGGGTTTAAGCCGTTACACGATTTCCAATCGTGCGCCTTAGACCAACTCAGCCATCTCTCCATAGCCGACTATGATAGTATAATAGATAATCCTGAAAAAATCAAGTCTTTTTTTGAAAAAAGTTTTTTTATTTGTCGGGGAAGGGGATTTCCTCTTCTTCAAACTCGAACTCCTTGTGGGTAAAAAGCTCCCAAACACCTAAAAAGACCTTCTGCGGACAGTCCCAAAAATAGTTTTTTGCATTCTGTGCCATATCGAAGGTGGGGCAATTGAGCTTTACGGACATTAATTCTTTCTCGCCCTCCATAATTGAGCAGGTGAGTATGTATTCGCCGTTATTTGTGCGTTCAACCGTTACCTTAGTTTCCTCTTGATTCTTCTTTCTGCGAATCATTTTGACCGTTGCGATATATGCCCTTTGTCTGATATGACGGGGAAGGTTTTCTTTAAGCTCGCGAATGGTACTTTTGCCAATGGGGGTCAGAGAAAAAAGGCCGTGCTCCACTTCTACAATGAGCTCTTTCCTTGTCAGGTCAGTGAAGGCTTCGGCAAGCTCAAAATAGTTAGCGATTCCCTCAGCGTGCATCTCGTCGCAAAAATCATTTCTGTTGAGGGGCTTTTCCATATTATTGATAATATAGCAAATGAGCAGTTTAATATTTTCTTTGGTTACAACGCCACCGTATACACCTGCATCCAAGGCATCTATCTCCATATAAACCGCTCCTTTCTACATTAAATTCAACCTATTAGTAAATTACAGACGGCACAAATCTGTACCGTCTATAACTTATTATACACTATTCTTTTATAATTTTCAACTATTTGTTTCTTTCATCGACAAGCCGATTCGTTTTTTCTTGATATCAATGCTGATAACCTTGACTTTAACAATGTCTCCAACCTTAACAACCTCCGACGGATGCTTTACAAATCGGTTGCAAAGCTGGGAGATATGCACAAGTCCGTCCTCGTGGACGCCGATGTCAACGAATGCACCAAAGTCGATAACGTTTCTGACAGTTCCCGTAAGCTCCATACCTTCTTTAAGGTCCTCAATACCGAGTAAATCTTTCTTAAGTGTGGGCTTGGGCAATTCATCGCGGGGGTCGCGGCCGGGTTTTCCAAGCTCCTCGACAATATCCTTAAGGGTGGGAACGCCTATGCCGAGATTTTCAGCAACAGCAAATTCGTCATTTGCCTCCATATAGGTCTGAACATTAGCAATACCGCCTGCTAACTTAATAAGCTCCAACGCCGGTTTGTAGCTTTCGGGATGCACGGAGGTTTTATCAAGAATATTTTCGCTCTCACTTATTCTCAAGAATCCTGCACATTGCTGGAAGGCTTTTGGTCCCAATTTGCTGACCTTAAGAAGCTGGTTCCTGTCCTTAAAGCCGCCATTCTCACTGCGGAATTTAACAATATTCCCCGCGATGGATGAGCTGATGCCTGCAACACGGGAAAGCAGTGACACAGAGGCGGTGTTAAGGTCAACACCCACCATATTAACGCACTGCTCAACCACACCGTCAAGAGCTTCACTAAGTCTTGCCTGGGGCATATCGTGTTGATATTGACCAACTCCAATGGCTTTAGGGTCAATTTTAACAAGCTCTGACAGCGGGTCCTCCAATCGCCTTGCAATAGAAACCGCAGAACGAAGCGAAACGTCATACTGCGGGAACTCCGCCGCCGCAAGCTTCGATGCTGAATAAACCGAGGCCCCCGATTCGCTGACGATCATATAACCAACGTCAAGTCCGTTGTCGCTGATAAGGTCAGAGGCAAAAACCTCAGTTTCGTGGGAGGCTGTGCCGTTACCTATGGCAAAGACGGTTACGTTATGCTTTTTGACCAAAGAAAGAACTGTTTTCTTTGCTTCTTCAATCTTGTTGTGGGGAGGAACAGGGTAGATAACACCTGTGTCGAGCACGTCACCTTTTTCGTCGATTACCGCAAGCTTGCAACCCGTTCTGTAGCCCGGGTCGAAGCCCAACACAGTTTCGCCCTTAAGAGGAGGCTGCATAAGAAGCTGGTGTAGATTATCGCCAAAAACCTTAATTGCCGATTCTGCGGCACGGGTGGTAAGGTCGTTGCGGATTTCTCTCTCAATGGATGGGAATATAAGGCGACTGTAGGAGTCGGCAGCCGCAGACCTTACGTATTCGGCACACTTGCCATCCTTTACGTAAAGTTTGTAGATTATCTCGACAGCACGATCTTTGTCATATTCAACGCCCACCTTCAGAACTTCTTCCTTTTCACCGCGGTTTATGGCGAGTATTCTGTGGTTAGCAATAGTTTTAACAGGCTCAGAAAACTCCTTATACATAGCGTACACGGTATCCTCCACCGCTTCGCTGTCGGCAGCCACTGCATTTATTCTGCCATAAGCAGTGAGTACGTTGCGGAGTCTTTTACGAAGCTCTGCATCGAAGGAAATATCCTCAGCAATGATATCCATAGCACCTGCTAAAGCGGCTTCAACATCAGGAACCTCATCTGTAATAAAATCTTCTGCGAGGCAGGTAGGCTCTGTGTCGATATCCTGCTCCAAAATTTTTTCTGCCAAAGGCTCCAGACCGCGGTCACGGGCAACCGAAGCACGGGTTTTTCTCTTGGGTCTGAAGGGAAGATAGATATCCTGTAGCTCCGACATTGTAGCGGCATTGTCAAGGGCTTCGTTTAGCTCCTCTGTAAGCTTGCCCGCTTCCTCAATTACGGTGCGGATTCTTTCTCTTTCCTCCTCGAGACCTCTTAAATACTGAAGTCGGTCATTTAGCTCACGCAGTATCTGGTCGTCCATACTGTTCGTTACCTCTTTGCGGTAACGAGCGATAAAGGGAATGGTATTTCCCTCGTCAATCAATTTAATTGTGTTTTCCAATATAGTATTCTTTATATTGAATTCTTTAGATAGAGTGTTGATGATTTTTTCCATAAGTTTCTCCGTTCATTTGTATAAAATAACGGCAGAGAACCCAGAGCCGAGCTCTCTGCCAAAGATTTTTAATTACATTTTTTCTAAATAATTTTTCATCGCGTTAAAAGAAGCCTCGCTGATAACGTGTTCTATACGACAAGCGTCCTCAGAAGCAGTTTCTTTATCTACACCGAGGCTCATCAAAACCTTTGTGAGCAGAGTGTGACGCTCGAAAATTTTATTAGCAAGCTCGGTTCCTGCATCAGTTAAAGAAATATATCCGTCCTTATCAACCGTTATGTATCCGCTTTTCTTGAGAATACCTAATCCTCTGCTGACACTGGGCTTGGAATAATTCATATATTCAGCAACGTCAATGGAGCGAACTGCAGGCATTTTGTTGCAAAGAACGTAGATTGATTCGAGGTACATTTCGCCCGATTCTTTTAAAGGCATAATTTTTCGCCTCCGTAGTTTATGTAATTAGTACAAGTGTTCTTATATATTATAACATCTTTTATGCAAAAAATCAATATTTCAAAATTACGAAAAAATTTTTTGAAAAAGTCTTGACATTTTATGGGAATAAGGTATATAATGTTCACGGTTAGCAAAGGCTAACTGAATTTTCTGCGGTTGAGTTAGCCGCCGCTAATTCTTTAGAATTTGGGCACAAGAGGTGAGAGAAGTGACGCTAAACAAAGCCGAAGAAGGCAAGGAATATATCATCAAGCAAATCGACACCGATGACGATGAATTAAACGCATTCTTGTTCTCTCTCGGATGCTACAGTGGTGAAGCTATCTCGGTAATTGCTCACCGCAAGGGCGGTTGCACTGTCTCTATAAAGGATGCAAGATACAGCATCGACAACGCTTTGGCAGAAGCCATCGTTGTTTAAGTAAAAGAATAAGCCGCGGCTTATTTTTTTAAAACAGTAGTTAGCGACTGCTAACTGGTTCAGCGACTTTATCCGATAAGGATTTATATAAATCAGGAATCAGGAGGATGAATAAATATGAGAATTGCTTTAACAGGCAATCCTAACTCAGGCAAGACCACAATGTATAACGCTCTCACCGGTAGCAACGAAAAGGTTGGAAACTGGGCAGGTGTTACCGTGGACAAGAAGGAACACCTGATCAAGAAGGCATACGCAGGAAGTGACGAGCTTGTTGCCGTCGACCTTCCCGGTGCATACTCGATGTCACCCTTCACAAGTGAGGAGAGTATCACAAGCTCTTACGTAAAGAACGAAAATCCCGACGTTATCATCAACATCGTGGACGCGGACAATTTAAGCCGTAGCCTTTTCTTTACCAC
>JAZNQM010000154.1:0-3024 GCA_045590175.1 Acutalibacteraceae bacterium
ATAAATCACTTCATAAGGGCGCTTGGGTTTAGTTTTCTTGCTCATAGTTTTGTTCTCCTCTCAGCTTTCGTGTGTAGTTTTCAAGTTTTTCTATAATGCTGTCAAGCAAAGGCTTGAACTTTATGTCGGTAAATGCATCGAGACAATCAGCAAAATACACTTCCATTGAGCTGATGGCGGTGTCTACATCCAGCGAAACAGACCTTAACATTGCCTCAATGGTAACTGTAGGCTTATCTGTTCTTTTATCTGCCGACAGAGCACTTATTTGGCGAAGGAGTGCTCTTTTATTTTGTCGTTCGATTCGCTCTTCTCTGGGCAATCGCAATTCTTCGGCCATTTCCTTACGCTCTTCAGGAGCTGCTTTAGCAATAGCAATAATCTCTGGCTTTGTTGGTTTAATCGCCCCTGAGAGTATTTCACGCTTCATCCCTGGTACTGCTTCTTCTGCAGCGTCCACACCATTAGCAAACTGTTCAGCATAAGCAACATATCTTTCGCTTGTACCAGTCTCTTGTGCTATTCGCTCTCGAGTAGCATGACCTCCTTCCGAAATCAACGGGCAAAATTTGCCCGTTGATTTTGCTTCCTCACTTTTTCTATCTCCGCCATGAGCTTTTTTCTCAGCTTCGTATCTTTTTCCGATAAGATATTCTTTATCCCTTGGGGTCAAGTTCCTTCTGCCAAGTTGGTTATTGCATATCCAGGACAAGACTTCGTAGACATTGTCAAACTCCTTCTCTCGGACACTATATCTGACAGAAGAGTGCTTTTGGATTATCTTGTAGCGGTGGTGTCCATCGATGATAAAGCCTTGCCATGTAAATATCGGAGTAAAAACCTCGCCTTCAGCAACGATGTTATCCTCCAACTGCTTAAACTCCTCGTCTGTTAGTGGTGGTATAATGCTTTCAAATTCAGGGTTAATTCTTAATGGCTCTTGCATCATCGAACCGACCTCTTACCTTTTATAAGGAAAGCACTCTCGTATTCACGAAGCTCAAGGCTTGTGACAATGGCTCTCTCAAGCTCGTCAAGGGTTCTTTCATCACGAATTGAACCAACAAGGTCTTCAAGCCTGCGCTTGTCCACGGTAAAAATCTGCTCCATCATTACGAATGAACCTTCCGCAAGCCCGAATCGTCCACCGATATCGACGTGAGTCGGCAGGCGGTCACGCTTATTCACTCTCGTGGTAATCGCTGCCACAATAGTGGTAGGGCTGAACATATTACCTATGTTATTCTGGATAACGAGTACCGGTCTGTGTCCGTACTGTTCAGAACCGATACCTACATCGAGTGTGGCAAAATATATATCGCCTCGTCTGATTTTTCTATCCATAGACTTAAACCTCCTTGCGTTCACGCTTGAGATAGATGCACATATATACTTTCTTTATGGGTTTTGTCGGCTGCGGCTGTGGTCTTGGAACCTTGTTTCTGCGTTCCTCCTCCGCAACTCTTTTAATTGCGGTATATGCGGTCATATCTATATAACCTGAAGCGTTATATCTTTCTCCTCTGTTTGACATGGTATATTCCTCCGTTTGTATGTTGATTTGTTCTGATATATCGTGGTGGGGCTTATGTAAGTTGTTTCTACCTTCTCAGGTCGCTGGTTGCTTCAGCGCTCGCATTCCCTGCCCGTGATTTACTTACACGGCCTCTCACCCTATTGCCTGCGACGGTTGTTATCACGCTCGGACTGTAGCTGGTGGGGAGTATCTGCTTCCTGTTCTCATCGCCGGTCGGATGCCTCCGACTTCTCCAAGGCTGGCATTTCTCGCTATCCGTCTGACTATCGTCAGCGGGTCTTGGCGTACCCCTTAGTTTGGCCCCTCCAGAAAGGTCGTTGCCTGAGATGGCTTTATTCAGTTGTCAAGGTACATCCCTCGCTGAGCGGCTTAAACTGTCACCCTCAGCGATCGTTATTGGTTTCCGAGGCGGATAATTCGATTGGTAGAACATTCAATTCTCTTTCTTATCCGACCTCGTTTTCGGAAGGGGGCTTATTTATTCCCCTCACCCTTTAGTCACGAGAAGGGAAAAAAGTTAGCCGTTTTTCAAAAATTTTCTTAAATTATTTTTTGCACGGTCATGCATAATTGAAATGGTAGCTTTGTCAACGCCGCACATATCAGCGTATTCTTGCTGACTAATACCTAAAAAATAGAGTGAATAAATCAGGTCGAATTGCTTTTCTGATAGCCATTTTTTCATCTTAGTAAGTAGTCTCTGTTCACTTATGCGATGAATAACATCATGTTCAACATCATCAGGTGAGGCAAACACCAGATCTCCATCATGTATAAACTCATCAAGAGACACATGACGCCTTGTTTCGGTTTGGTTGTTGTTGTACTCGTCCCTGTCCGCTTGGGCGAGAATCTCTGCCCACTCTTCGGTGACTTCAATCTCCGACGCTTCTCCGGTTACGGATGGATAGGTGTACTTTTTCATGATTTGTCCTTTCCGCCTGTCGCAGAAAGGGCTCATGAATACAAAAAGAGCCTGTGCTTATCGGTACACAGACTCTATGCCGACGCAAAAAGGGCATGGCAAACAAAGGGTACCGATGTCACCGATACCGCAGGTGCGGTATCAGCTCAATCTGTATCCAAATGCCCTTATTGCAAATCAGGCTTTGAATAATTTATTTAAGCCCCGTAAGGAGCTTATTGACGAATTTTAGGGATAAAAAAACAGGGTACAACAGCAAAAGCAGATATACTGCTTTTGTTGTCATACCCTGGTACGGGGGTGGCCTACTTAGAGCCCCTATTGACTCAGTGGTGATGAACCTTCGTCTTTGGAATATTAGTAGCCCCTCTTGCTGGAGTGGCTCTTACAGCGGTCATATTGTCGAAATCGAATATAGCGTATTCGCCGCAATGTGGACATTTATTTGAGGTTCTGCCTCGTGATAACTCATAAACACGAATCTTTACTCTGTGACAGCAAGGGAAAGTAATAATGCCCTTGTGTCGTTGTGGGCTTGTACCGTGCAATGTTACCATTCCTC
>JAZNQM010000155.1:0-11863 GCA_045590175.1 Acutalibacteraceae bacterium
GGTGTTAAGTGCCTCCATCGGGTCAACTGCGTTACCTTTTGACTTGGACATCTTCTGTCCGTTTTCGTCCTGAACGTGACCTAAAACGATAACGTTCTTATAGGGAGCCTTATTGAAAATAAGGGTTGAAATCGCAAGAAGGGAATAGAACCAACCGCGGGTCTGGTCAACCGCCTCTGAAATAAAGTCGGCGGGGAACTGGGACTCGAAAAGCTCCTTGTTTTCAAAGGGGTAGTGATGCTGTGCAAAGGGCATAGCACCCGAGTCAAACCAACAGTCGATAACCTCGGGAACACGCTTCATCTTGCCGCCGCACTTGGGACAGTTAAGAAGCACGTCGTCGATGTAGGGACGGTGGAGCTCGATGTCGTCGGGGCAATTATCGGACATAGCTTTCAGTTCCTCAATGCTGCCGATGGAATGACGGTGACCGCAGTCACATTCCCAGATATTAAGGGGAGTACCCCAATAACGGTTACGGGAGATACCCCAATCCTGAACGTTCTGCAGCCAATCGCCGAAACGACCCTTGCCGATGCTCTCGGGTATCCAGTTGATGGTGTTGTTGTTTCTGATAAGGTCCTCACGAACGGCGGTCATCTTGATGAACCAAGACTCTCTTGCATAGTAAATGAGAGGAGTGTCACAACGCCAGCAGTGGGGATACTCGTGCTCAAACTTGGGAGCATCGAAAAGAAGTCCTGCCTTGTCAAGGTCGGTGAGAACCAACGGGTCAGCCTTCTTCACGAACACACCTGCATAAGGAGTTTCCTCGGTGAGGTCACCCTTGCCGTCAACGAACTGAACAAAGGGAAGGTCATATTTTCTGCCAACATTAGCGTCGTCCTCACCAAAGGCGGGAGCAATGTGAACGATACCTGTACCGTCGCTCATTGTAACGTAGCTGTCGCAGGTGATGTAGTGACCTTTTTTGTTCTGCTTTTCGCAAACGGGCTTTACAAAATCAAACAGGGGCTCATATTCCTTATACTCTAAATCCTTACCTGCCATCTTTTCGAGAATCTCGTAGGCAGCGGTGTCGTCGGTGGCAAGCTTGCCCAACACCTTGTCAAGCAGAGCTACAGCCATATAGTAGGTGTAGCCGTCGGCAGCCTTGACCTTGCAGTATTCGTCTGTGGGGTTTACACAGAGAGCTACGTTAGAGGGCAGAGTCCAGGGGGTGGTGGTCCAGGCAAGGAAGTAGGAATCCTCATCCTTAACCTTGAAGCGAACAACTGCGGAACGCTCCTTAACGGTCTTATAGCCCTGAGCTACCTCGTGGGAGGAAAGGGGAGTGCCGCAACGGGGACAGTAGGGAACAATCTTGAAGCCCTTATATAAAAGGTCCTTTTCGTATATCTGCTTTAATGCCCACCATTCGGACTCGATAAAGCTGTTGTGGTAGGTAACGTAGGGGTCGTCCATATCAGCCCAGAAGCCAACGGTACGGGAGAAGTCCTCCCACATACCCTTATATTTCCAGACACTTTCCTTACAATGGTCGATAAAGGGGGCAATGCCGTAGCCCTCAATCTGCTCCTTGCCATCTAACCCCAGAAGCTTTTCAACCTCCAGCTCAACGGGGAGACCGTGGGTATCCCAGCCTGCCTTACGGGGAACCATACAGCCCTTCATGGTGCGGTAGCGGGGAATCATATCCTTGATAACACGGGTGAGAACGTGACCGATATGGGGTTTGCCGTTGGCAGTGGGTGGGCCGTCGTAGAAAACGTAGGGCTCGCCCTTGGCACGGGATTCGATACTTGCTTTGAATATCTCTTCCTTTTCCCAGAACTCGGCGATTTTTCTCTCCTGTTCAACAAAATTAAGATTTGGTGATATGCTTTCGTACATTTTTGCACATCCTCCTCAAATTATTTTATCTTAACAACTTATATATACTAACATATATAAATAAAAATTGCAAGTTTTAATTGACTGAATTTATGAAACGCATAAAGGCGGCTTTGCCATCCTCGGTACGTTTGAACACGCCTGCGTGCTCCAAAACCTTAGAAAATACCTTTCCGATTTCCTTTTTAAGAATGCTTTCCGCATTGTCGGCGGTGAAGGTGTATTCCTTTTGAAGCTCCGCTATCCAGCTGGCATGCTTTTCGATTTCGGGTACTTTACCAACATCCTCACCCTTTGCGAGAGTGTCGCAAAGCAGTGTAATTTCTCCTTTGAGCCTTGAGGGAAGCACCGCAAGACCCATAACCTCGATAAGTCCGATGTTTTCCTTTTTAATGTGGTGAAGCTCTGCGTGGGGGTGATAAACTCCCAAGGGATGCTCTTCGGTTGTGATGTTGTTGCGAAGCACCAAATCAAGCTCAAATTTATTTCCTCTCTTGCGGGCGATAGGTGTGATGGTGTTGTGGGGAGTGCCATTGGTTTCTGCAAACACAAAAGCGGCTTCGTCGGTGTAGCCTCTCCAACTTTTCAGCACTTTGTCGGCAAGGTCAGTGAGCCTTTCGGAGCTTTCGTGGGAAATTCTTATAACCGACATCGGCCACTTCACAATGCCTGCCTTTACATCCTCGAAGCCCTTGAAGGCTACAGGAGTTTCAATCTCAGCCTTTGCCATTGCGAAGGTGTAGTTGCCGCCCTGAAAATGGTCGTGGGTGAGAATAGAGCCGCCAACAATGGGCAGGTCGGCATTGGAGCCTAAAAAGTAGTGGGGGAACTGCTCCACAAAGCTGAACAGCTTACAGAAGGTGTCGCGGTTTATAGCCATTGGGGTATGCTCGCCACTGAGGACAATGCAATGCTCGTTATAGTAAACGTAAGGGGAATACTGAAGCCGCCAATCCTTGCCGTTTATAGTTATTGGAATTATACGGTGGTTACCTCTTGCAGGATAGTTACCGCGACCGCTGTAGCCTTCACTCTCGCGACAGAGCATACATTTTGGATAGCCCGCCTGAGGAGCGTTTTTTGCCGCCGCAATAGCCTTGGGGTCCTTTTCCGGCTTGGAAAGATTGATTGTGATATCAAGGCTGCCGTATTCGGTGTCGGCGGTCCACTTCATATCCTTCTTGATTCTGTAGCGGCGGATGTAGTCGGTGTCTTTGCTGAACTCATAGTAAAATTCGGTTGCTTTTTGGGGGCTTTCTTTATAAAGCCTGTTGAATTTTTCGATAACAACCGAGGGCGGGGGAGTGATGAGTCCCATGATTTTAGTGTCGAAAAGGTCGCGACTTGTGATATTGTCCTCAATAATGCCGCTATTTACAGCAAAGTTAAGAATACCCTCAAGGATTTTTTCTAATTCCTCCGGTTCAACGCTTTGCGGTTCCTCATATTCATATAAGCCCAAAGACTCGATAATTCTGTTTATACAAAAAACCTCGTCCTCGGGCGGGATAATCCTCGTTTCCAGCCCGTAGTTTATAAGCTGTCTTATGTATACGTTAATCAATTTTCCTACCTCCAGTACATACGTTTAATTATACTTGTTAACCACTACTATTTCAAGGATAAATTATGGTTTATTGACAAATCTTAACAAAAGGTATAAAATATGTGTAGATAAATATTCATTGTCTGAAAATAGGTGATTTTATGATATTAAAAAACGGCAAGGTTTTGCTTGACGATTTCAGTTTTGCCAAGGTGGATGTTCGGATTGAAAATGGCAGAATTGCAGAGATAGGCGAAAATCTTTCGGGCGACGAGGTAAAGGACATCAATGGTCTTATGCTTCTCCCTGGTCTTATAGATGAACATTTCCACGGAGCCAACGGCTACGGCACCCTTGATTGCAAGGCAGAGAGCTTTGTAAAGATTGCCGAATTCGAGGCAACCAAAGGTGTTACCACCATCACTCCCGCCTTAAGCTCTTACCCCGATGATATCGTTTATTCCTGCATCGCCGCCGTCAAAGAGGCTATGGGCATGGAAATTAAAGGCTCAAGGCTTTTGGGACTTCATTTAGAAGGACCTTTCTTGTCTGAACAATACCGCGGAGCCCACGTAGCCGCCAACCTTAAGAACCCCACCGTAGAAAGGCTGTCGGGCTTTTTGGCTGCGGCAGAGGGCTGTGTCAAGGTGCTGACCGTAGCTCCCGATTTAGAGGGTGCGATTGACACCATAAAATATGCTAAGAGTCAGGGAATAGCTGTTGAAATCGGTCATTCCGCCGCTACATACGAGGAGGCAACCGCTGCAATAGACGCGGGGGCTACAATTTCTACCCATACCTTTAACGCGATGATACCTCTTAATCACCGCAACCCTGGGATTCTTGGTGCTGTTCTCACCGATGACCGACTTCGCTGTGAGGTTATGGCAGACCTGGGTCACGTAGCAGCTCCCATTGTGAAGCTTATATACAAAGCAAAAGGTGTTGACGGTGTTAATATCGTCAGCGACTCTACCAGTCTTGCGGGCTACCCGGACGGAGAGTATATGGACGGACCCGGAAAGCTTACCGTTAAAAACGGCATTGCTTACTTGGAAAACGGCACAATAACCGGTAGTACCTACACCGTTTTTGACGGTGTCAAGAATTGTGTCAAGGAGGTCGGAATACCTTTGGAGGACGCCGTTAAGATGGCATCCTACAATCCTGCCGCATCCTTGGGAATAGCCGATGAAACGGGCAGTATAGCCGAAGGCAAACGGGCAGATTTCTTCCTTATGACCGAGGATTTTGAGATTAAGGAAACCTACTGCGAAGGCAGACGGGTTTATTAAATTTGCATATTTTCCATTTGTTTACAAAAAAGTACTGGATTATTTTGCAGAATTGTAGTACAATGTAAGATGAGAAAATAAATTTGCGGCAAATAAATGTCGAAATGGATGGTAAACTGAATGACTAAACCTATTAAAGTTTTGCAATTCAGCTTGAGTGATAATATCGGGGGCATTGAAACCCTGCTTCGAAATTTGAATAAGCAGTTTGACCGTAACGAAATTCAGTTGGATTTCGTCACTACCTACGATTCGCCTGTCTATTTGCAGGAGTTCCTCAATTCCGGTGCAAAGGTGCACAAGCTTCCGTCACAAAAGCGTTTTATTGAATATTATTTCGCACTTAAAAAATTGATTAAGGAAAATGATTATCATATAATTCACGTCAACAAAAACTCTTGTGCTGACATAACTCCTTTCCTTATCGGTCACCGCTTAAAGCTTCCTATGGTAATCGCCCATTCCCACAATACCAAATCCACTGCGGGCAGATTGGCAGATATTGTCAGCTTCTTTAACAGAAGCAGGATGGATAAATATATGACCAAGGCATTTGCCAGCTCGGAAGAAGCGGCAGTGTGGATGTTTGGCAAGAAATACTGTGCCGAACATAAGGTTCCCGTTCTTAAAAACGGCATAGATTTATCCGAGCTTTCCTTCGACCAGGACCACCGTCAGGAGATAGAGAAAAGACTATCCTTAAGCGGTAAATTTGTGGTAGGTCACGTGGGCAGATTTTCTCCCCGCAAGAACCACGATTTTCTTCTTGATGTGTTTAAAATCATACACGACCGCAATCCCAACTCGGTGCTGATGCTTGTCGGCACAGGCCCCTTGATGGCGGGTATTCAGGAAAAGGCACAAGCCCTCGGCATTAAGGATTCGGTTATGTTTATGGGTGCGCAGAATAACATCACCGAGTATTACAGTGCAATGGATGCCTTTGTAATGCCCTCATTGGCTGAAGATTTGCCCGTAGCGGCAATCGAGGCTCAGGCATCGGGATTGCCGCTGTTTGTGTCTGACACTGTAGACAGTGAGGTTGAGGTCACAGACAACGTTAAGTGGCTCAGCCTTCAGCAGCCTGCTGAAATTTGGGCTGATATGATACTTAATACCTGCGAATGCTTCGAAAGAAAGAATCAAGACGAAGCCCTTAAAAACGCAGGTTATGATATTAAAGAAACAGCAGAGCGTTTAAGAGACCTCTATCTGTCGGTTGAAGAATAAAAAAAGGTGTTTAGTTCGAAATTGAGCTAAACACCTTTTTTCTGCCTTTTTAAACTAAATTGCTTTCTATCGGCTGATTTTCCATAAAGCTGCGTGCGTTCTCCAGGGTGGTTATACCGATTGCCTCCAGGGCTTCCTCGGTCAAAAATCCCTGGTGGGAGGTCACGATTACATTGGGGAAGGAGAGAAGCCTTGCTGTAACTGAGGTTTCGAGAATATCGTCCTCGCGATTTTCGAAAACGTTCTCCTGCTCCTCCTCGTAAACATCCAAGCCCACACCCGAGAACTTATGCATTCTGATACCCTTTATCAGATCCTCGGTGCTTATCAGCGCACCGCGGGAGGTGTTGACAAGGATAACGTTATCCTTCATTTTTTCAATGGCTTCAAGGTCTATGATGTGGTAGGTTTCCTCTATAAGAGGGCAGTGCAGGGAAATCAAATCGCTCCGTTTCCAAAGCTCGTCAAGGGTTACGTATTCGATAAAGTCAAGATCGGGATTGGGGTATTTATCATATCCGATGACCTTCATTCCGATGCCGTGACAACACCGTGCCATTGCGGCACCGATTTTACCTGTACCCACAATACCCGCCGTTTTTCCGTGGAAATTCATACCCGTAAGACCCATAAGGCTGAAGTTGTTTTCTCTGACCTTGATGTAGGCTTTGTGTATGTGGCGATTAACGGCGAAGGCGAGGGCTAATGCGTGCTCTGCCACAGCTTCCGGGGAGTAGCCCGGGACCCTCATAACCGTAATTCCACATTCCTTTGCTGCCGTCAGGTCTACGTTGTTGAAGCCTGCACAACGGAGAAGGATAAGCTTAACACCATATTCTCCGAGAGCACGAACGATATCTCCGTTAAGATCGGATGCCACAAATACGCACACTGCATCGTAGCCCTTAGCAAGGCTTACGGTACGGGGCGAAATGTCGGTAAGCAGAAAGTCAATGGTAATCCCCTCGAAGTCAGGAATAATCCTTTCGAAGGACTCACGGTCGTAGGTTTTTGTATCGTAGAATAAAATTTTCATAAGCTATCACCTTTAAGTTGTATTCATATTAATTGTTGGCGTAAATGACCGAAATATTCAAAAAATCAAAGAGGCATATAAAGCCCTTCGCCCGTTACCTTGACGTTGTCCTGTCCTAACTCGCGAAGGCGGTCCTTATAGGTTTTATCGGCATATATGCTCAGAAGTGCCGAGAGAATATGGGGGCGGTTAAGTATTTCCTTGTGGGGCAAAATCAAGTTCCCATCTTCTGTTTCACAGTCACCGTAGAGAAGCAGATCTAAGTCGATAACGCAGGACTTTTCCTTTCTGTTCCTGCCCATAGCCGCCTCAATTCCGTGCAAAGCACCCAGCAGCATTTGGGGAGACAGCTCGGTTTCGATTCTCACCGCCGAAACAAAAAAGCTTTTAGGCTTTTCTTTTGGTAGTTCGGTTTCATATATCCTTCCTACCGCCGAAACCTTTGTGCAGGGCAGAGAATTTATTGCCCAAACGGCACGGTTAAGATATTCTCTGCGGTCGCCGAAATTACTCATTAAGCTAATATATGCTTGTGTCATATTATCACCTGCATTTATTTTAACATAAAACCTCTAAAAACACAATTGAAAAAAGCAGAAGCTTGGTATATAATAAAAGCATAATTATATCAGTGAGGAATGTTTTTATGACCGACGAAAAAATTCAGCGTATAAACGAGCTTGCAAAAAAGGCAAAAACCGAGGGTCTGACCGATGAGGAAAAGGCGGAGCAACAAGCCCTTCGTCAGGAATATATCGAGGCATACCGCAAGAATCTTGAAGCACAGTTAGGCTCAATAGTGGTGCAAAACCCCGATGGTTCCCGCACAAAGCTTCAAAAGAAAAATGAAAATAAAATTAAGCAATAAGCAGCAGCGGTATCTGCTTTTGGGGCTTTGCGTATTGTGGATGGCGGTGATATTTTGCTTTTCAGCCTCCACCGCCCAAGACTCCTCTCAGCAAAGCGGAGGGCTCGCAAACCTTATATCAAGCTTCTTTGGAGGGGAAATGAGCACCCTCGGAATGAACGCTCTGGAGGTAGCGGTTCGAAAAGCAGCGCATATAATTGAGTTCGGTATATTGGGAGCGTTATGGTACGGATATTTTTATGGGTTGCCAAAGGTAAGGTTTAAGCCCGCGACCTCTGCATTCGCAATATCTGTGCTGTATGCAATCAGCGACGAGGTGCATCAGTTTTTTGTTCCGGGTCGTGCCGCCAGATGGTACGACGTCTGCATTGATTCTCTCGGCGTAGCCCTTGGAATTTTAACAGTTATTTATATCCTCAGGAGGTATGAAAAATGGAAGCAAAAATAATCAGTTCTCTTGAAAAATGTTTCTTGGATGAAAGTATCGAAAACAAACCTCAACTTGAAAATTTCTCAATGCTTAAGAATGAGAGATATTCCTTCTGCGTTTGCTTTTTTGATTCCGAAGCTAAAATGGATTGGTCGAAGCAAACTCTGCGTTTTAGACTTGAGGGTGATTTCAAAGATTGCGCGAACGTTTATAAGGTGGGGCATATCCCCTCTAATTTGCCTTGCTATCCCGATCATTGTGACGATAACTACCTCCGCAAAACTCCGGGGTTATATCCCGATTTGCTGGAACCTATCGGTGAGGAAACAAGGCTTCCCGCCGTACGTTATTTGCAGTCTCTTTGGATTGAACTTGAACCCAACGGCAATCTGCCTGCAGGAAACTATAAAATCGAGGGCGTGTTTATAAACGAAGCAGGGGAAGAAAAAGCAAGAGTGTCGGTAAACGCCGAAATCATCGACGCTCTTCTTCCGCCTCAGGAACTCACCTATGCTCAATGGTTCTACACCGACTGCCTTATGCAGTATTACGAGGTGGAGACTTGGAGTGAAAAGCATTGGGAAATCATTGAAAACTTCCTTCGAAATGCTTCGCGTTACGGACAGAATATGATTCTGACTCCATTGCTCACTCCTGAGCTTGATACATATGTAGGTGGCTATCGTCCAACAACACAGCTTGTTGACATAACCCTCGAAAACGGTGAATATATTTTCGACTTCAGCCGCGTTAAGAGATGGGTGGAAACCTGTCAGCGCGCAGGTATGAAGTATTTCGAAATCAACCATTTCTTCAGCCAATGGGGCGCAAAATTCTGCCCTCAGGTTGTGGCAAAGGTTGAGGGTGAGGAAAAGAGAATTTTTGGTTGGGAAGACCCCTCCGACTCGGATAGATATTTGGATTTTCTAAGAGCTTTGATTCCCGCATTTATAGATTATATGAAGTCTTTGGGCGTGGATAAACTTTGCCGTTTCCACGTAAGCGACGAGCCGAGGCCCGAAAACTTAGAACTGTATAAAAAGGTTAGCTCGGTGGTAAAGAGCCTGATTAAGGATTGCGGCACCATGGACGCCGCATCCAATTATGAGTTTTACAGAACAGGCGCCATCGAATATCCAGTTCCCTGTAACGACCACATGGAGGATTTCATCAAATACGGAGTTAAAGAGCTTTGGACCTATTACTGTTGCGCACAGTGTGTAGACGTTTCGAACCGCTTCTTTGCGATGCCCTCTGCCCGAAACAGAATAATAGGAACACAGTGCTATAAATACGGTGTCAAGGGCTTCGCCCATTGGGGTTATAACTTCTACAATAACCAACTATCCTACTCGCCGATAAATCCTTATCTTTGTTCCGACGCCGAATGCTCATTCCCCTCGGGTGACGCTTATTCGGTTTATCCCGGACGCGGCGGTCAGCCTCTGCCCAGCCTTCGTCAGATTGTGTTCTACGACGCTTTGCAGGATATAAGAGCAATGAAGCTCTGCGAGGAGCTTTACGGCAAAGACTATGTAGTTTCTCTTATTGACGACGGCATTGAGCCTGTCACCTTTAAGAAATATCCCCACTCCGCCGACTACCTTCTCAACCTTCGCGAGAAGGTGAACAAGGCGATAAAGGAAAAACTGCAGGGTTAATACTATATCTAAAGGTTGATAACTAAACCAAAAAGCTACCCTTTTTTATGGGGTAGCTTTTTGATGTTTGTTAAGCGACGAAATAATGTGTTGCATATACATTATACCCTATATACGGGGCATTGCCAAGATGCAGAGTACATATTATCATTTCTTTGGAGATGATTTTATGATTAGATATGAGCCCTTTTATAAAACGTTAAAAGAAAAAGACCTTTCTACCTACAAGCTCATTAAGGACTATGGCATAAGCAGAGGTCTTTTGGACCGATTAAAGCACAATAAACCCATCAGCACAGTAACCCTTAACGACCTTTGCACCATTCTCAAATGCAGGGTTGAAGATATTTTGGTATTTACAGAGGATTAAAATTTAATCACCCTCGTAGCAGGTGTTCTTACAGACACTTGAAACGAGGGTGATTTTTTTATTGTTTTCCTTTGGTTATCTGCCATATTCCAACAATTATAAGGATGCCGCCGAGGAACAGCAACAGGATGGAAGGCTCTCCCAAAATAATTATACCGGCAACAGAGTTGATAAGGTAAAACGGTGTGCCAGCAGCACGTTGGGATCGGGGGCGACCGCCAAGCCCGCTTTGATAAAAAGGAAACTGAATCCCTAAATAATATTTCCTAAAGCGGCAGCAATAACTGCCTTCGCTGCAGTGTTTTTCATATGTCTGGACCCCCAACAAATTTATTAAAGCAGATTTATTGTAATATCAAAAAGTAAAGAGCAAAATTGTTTCATTCCCTGCTCCTGAATTTCTTAGTGGTGGTTCCCATGTGTCGCTTGAAGCATTTAAGAAAATAAACATAGTCCTGAAAACCCACAAGGGAGGCAATTTCCGACACAGGCAGCGTGGTGGTGCGAAGCAGGTCCACAGCTTTTGAGAGTCGATAATTAATTAGATAACGGTGAAGTGAGGTTCCTGTTTTAAGCTTTACAAGATAGTTGATGTGGTTTTTGTGGTAACCGAATTTTTTGGATAGGATTTCCCCCGTTATTATTTCGGCGTAATGGGAGCGGATGTACCCCAGTATTTCCTCGGATTTCTCAACCGTCTGCCGCACTCCGTTTTTTTGAAGAATGTGTGTGCGGAGTATATCAGTCAGCAGGTCGGTGAAAATTCCGCAGAGCTTTTGCTCCATAAACAGCAATGCCTTTTCGTATTCGCTGAGGAGTGACAAAATCCGCTCCTCAATGATGTTTATTTTAGGAAGTTCTAATGATGAATTAAGCTCGGGGTAATCGGTGAATTCAAGTCGTTCCAGCTGTTTTTCCTGCCTGTAAATATATATCGGGAACACAGGCGAGGTTATGTGGGAAAAGCTTTTTGTGTAGTCGAAATTTACACCTATCGCTTCAATGCTTTGCTCCCCCTCGCAGATGATACTGTACTCCGTTCCCGAGGGGATAAGCAGGCAATTCCCGTGTTCTGCCTTGATTTTTCTGCCGTTGGTCAAAAAGTAGCCGTTCCCCGCAAGCACGTAGAAAAGTCTGTGGTCGTAGCCGCGCTTATTTTTGATTATGTTTTCCCGCGTAATCAAAAACTTGTGTACGAAGCGTACAAAGGGATGTATATCCCGAAGAGTTATTTGTGTCATAGTTTCACCAATCTTTATTTTAGACAGTTTTCCGTTGCTTTTTTATCTATTATTATACGCTTAATTGTATTAAAATCAAGAGGGTGATACAATGAAATTTAATAATATAGATTTATTTGAGGAAGTTCCCGACAAGGGAATTCCTTGGCGGCAGGGATATCTGGGCGGACTGGATGAATTCATAATCCGAAAGGAAGCCGAAAGCAAACTCAGTCGCAGGGAATTTGTTTCTCCCGAGAGGCTTGTCAGTGACCCCGAAGGCTACCGCGAAAAATTAATAAAGTCGGATCGTAGCCATGTCGTTCTGTGAGCCAAGGAGTTGATCATTTGGT
>JAZNQM010000156.1:0-3163 GCA_045590175.1 Acutalibacteraceae bacterium
CTCTCATATTTGTAACCTGCTTTTTCTTGCAGACATTACAAACTATATCCTCGTTCTTAGGATTTTCTCCAACAATCATACCTTCGTAAACAGGCACACCGGGGCCAACAAAAAGTCTACCGCGACTTTGGGTGTTAAACAATCCATAACCCGTTGTTTCTCCTGTTTCGTGAACAACTATCGAACCTGTATTTCTGTGTTCGATTTCTCCCTTAAAGGGTTGATAATCGTTAAATATATGGTTCATAATTCCGTTACCGTTAGTATCGGTCAAAAATTGCGAACGATATCCCAAAAGACCTCTGGCGGGTATTAAAAACTCGAGATGCGTTGAGCCACCCTCGCGGGCACCCATATTTGTAATCTCGGCTTTACGCGGTCCCAAACGTTCCATAACGGTTCCGACATATTCCTCGGGAACTTCTATCATAAGAAGCTCGATAGGCTCTAAAAGGGTTCCGTTCTCATCGTGCTTATAAATAACATTGGGGGGCGATACCTGGAATTCATAACCTTGACGACGCATAGTTTCTATAAGTATAGAAAGATGCAGTTCACCTCTACCCGACACTTTGAATGTATCAGCTGATTCGGTTTCCTCTACCCTAAGGCTAACGTTGGTTTCAACCTCTTTAAAAAGTCTTTCGCGAAGATTACGAGATGTAACATATTTTCCGTCTCTGCCCGCAAAAGGAGAGTTGTTTACCATAAAATTCATCGAAAGCGTAGGCTCATCGATTTTAACAAAAGGTAGTGGGTCGATATACTCGGGGTCACAAGCCGTTTCGCCGATGTTTAGCTCGCCGATACCCGAAACAGAAATCAAATCGCCAAGTCCTGCACTCTCACACTCAACACGTTTAAGACCTGAATATTCATACAGCTTTGCGATTTTTGCTTTTGAGGTGGTTCCGTCGGTATGACAAAGTACAACATTCTGTCCCGACTTAATGCTTCCACGCACAACTCTGCCAACACCGATTCTGCCAACATATTCATCGTAATCAATATTGGAGAATAACACCTGCAACGGACCGTCGGGATCCCCCTCGGGAGCAGGAACGGTATTTACTATAGTTTCAAATAAAGGCTGTAAATCAACACCCTTTTCGGTTGAAACCAAAGAAGCGTAACCGTCACGACCTGAAGCATATACAACGGGAAATTCGATTTGGTCATCATCGGCACCAAGGTCGATAAACAGATCGAGAACCTCGTCTATAACCTCCTCGGGACGGGCGGTGGGTCTGTCAATCTTGTTAATAACTACCACAGGGCGTTTGCCGAGTCCGAGAGCCTTCTTGAGAACAAATCTTGTCTGGGGCATACAACCTTCAAAGGCATCGACGAGCAAAAGAACGCCGTCAACCATCTGAAGAATGCGCTCAACCTCGCCTCCAAAATCTGCGTGTCCGGGGGTATCAACAATATTAATTTTGATATCCTTATACATTACGCTGGTGGTTTTGGAAAGTATTGTTATACCGCGTTCTCTTTCAAGATCATTTGAGTCCATAACCCTATCAACGACCTGCTCATTTGTTCTAAATGCACCACTTTGCTTAAGCATTTCGTCAACCAAGGTGGTTTTTCCGTGGTCAACGTGAGCGATTATAGCTATATTCCTTAAATTTTCAACCTTTGCCAATTAAATCACATTCCTTAATATTACTTCCAGAGTTTCTCGGGATAAATACCATTTTCAACCATTTCGTTAATTGCAGCGGTAACGGTTTCTTTATCCTCAAGGTAGGTCATTCCATACCATTTATCATTGGTTTTAAGTACCTTTGCTGTTGCCTTATCAGCTTTTATCAGATTATCAACAACTGTTGGCAAGAAAAACTCCGACTTTAAGGGGTTGGAAACTTCATTTTTCAAAAAGTCAATAAACTGTTTTTCAAACTCGGGAAGAATTCTATTATCAAATCCCCAGCAATTAAGTGAAGTAATAGCATCGAAAGGCAGTTCGGTGTATGTTTCCTCGTCCTCAGTGAAATATATTTTGCCGTCTTTAGGCATTATCTTGGTTCTCTCAACGATGGATTCGAGATAACCCTCAGCATCTGCTTCGCAAATACCTCTTGATACACTTCCCTGCTCGGTTATTGTATTGCCGAGCTTATAACCTGCCATTGCAAGCTGAAGCTTGTCTGTATCGGTTGTATTAACAAGGAAGTCATGCAATACTTTGAAGCCCTCTTGTCCGTAGAAATCATCGGCGTTAATAACCATAAAGGGACAATCGATAACATCTTTACAGCTTAATACAGCATGACCTGTTCCCCAGGGCTTAACTCTGCCTTCAGGCACAGAAAAGCCTTCCGGTAAATTGTTCAAATCCTGAATAACATATTTGACGGTAACGTTTTCTGCAAGTTTATTACCAATTACTTCAAAGAAATCATCCTTGATTTTTTCATTGAGTACGAATATAAATTCATCAAAACCGGCCCTCTTTGCATCATATACAGAATAATCTATAATTTTTTCACCACTTGTACCAACAGGAGTGATTTGTTTAGGGCCACCAAATCTGCTGCCCATTCCCGCCGCCATAATAACAAGTGCTGTCTTTTTCATATGTATTCCTCCAATATGCTTTCATTGAAATTATATTTTAGCATATTATTCAATGTATTTCAAGGTAAAGCAGACAAAATTATAATAAAGTTTTAACCTGCATCCCAAACAAAAAGAGCTCCAAGTTAGACTCTATAGTCACATATTGCGAAGAAAACGTCGGAGTAGCCGTTGCGCAACGCTCAACCGCCTGCGGAGTCTCGAGCAAGCGAAGATTTTCGGGTACCGTCAAGGACGGTCGAAAATCGAGTGACGCAGAGTACCGCCTGGGTTCTCACCCCGCAACGGAAAACAAAAAAGAGCCCCGAATGGGACTCTTAGTTTCTGCCTGCGAGGGATACGGTGCGCTCTCTATTTTTGCGACCGCTCCGTGCGGTTTCGCAAAAATATTCGTGCTCCCGACTCGGGCAGTCCGCCCCGCCTGTCGCGGCGGCGCGGCTGCTTCGACGAACTGCCTGGATTCTCACCCCGCAACGGCAAACAAAAAAGAGCCCCGAATGGGACTCTTAGTTTCTGCCTGCGAGGGATACGGTGCGCTCTCTATTTTTGCGACCGCTCCGTGCGGTTTCGCAAAAATATT
>JAZNQM010000157.1:0-6679 GCA_045590175.1 Acutalibacteraceae bacterium
GACTCTATCTTGCCCTTCTCCCCTGTTGCGGCGGAAATGCTCCATACTATTTCATCCGCTTCGTGGTCCAGAAGCTCGGCACTGAACTCGTAGGTTTCGGTGTGCTTTATGGTTACGCTGTAGTCATTGAGTCTTATCTGCTTTAAGGGTGCCTTGGTTGTATAAACATAAAGCGCGGCATCCTTACCGTCCAGGGTGTCAGTGAGGGTTGTACCTACATTTTCGAAGGACTTATCCGAAGTGGGAAGTGTATAGTCCTCGGTGAGCTCTTCCAGTCGGTTGGTGCTCATTCGGTAGAAGGTTTTATTAACCGCTTCCTTAAAGTTGAGGTCTATATCATATTTATCGGTTCCGCCCTTGGTTTCAACCAGAACGGTGATATTTCCGTCTTTTAGCTTGACTGCAGAAGCCCTGATGTCATCGCCGGTCCATTCGCTCATAAGCACGTCACAATGGGGCGTTACGTAATTTGTTAGCAAACCCACCTCTTGATAGGATTGAAAAACCTCTTTAACGTTTTGGACCTTGTTTTCGGTGTGCCAGTAAACTATGCCACCAATCCAACCGTTTATCGGGAAGGTCCAATAATAATCGGCAAAGCCCCAACAACAAACGTTCTTAACGCCGACGTTCAAGGAAGCTATTATATAAGAAGCATAGGTATCGTTCCAATCGGTGTAGACCGCCTCCTGGCATAGGTCATCCGGTCCGTCAAAGGCTTCCATTTCGGTACAGCAAATTCGCTTGCCATATTCGTTGATAAATAAAAGCATATCGTTGAAATACTCGTAGTAGTTGTTTTCGAAATTGCTCTTACCTTTGTAATATCTGTGTATAGACCAGCAGTCCACAATGTCCGACATACCTTCGTAGGTTGCAAAATCTTTAAGATATGGGTAGTAGTTGATGGTGGTCTGACCCTGCTCAGGTCCCCACAGCTCAATTTCATCACGTAATCCTGCTGCTTTAAACTCTTTATCCACAAGAGAAACCATCTTGGCATACCAGGAAACACTGTCTCCCAACGTCAAAAAGTCCTCTGAATTCTGCGGCTCATTGAAGAAGGTTATGTACTTTACATTGTCGTAGCCTCTTTCCTTGAAATTCTTATACATAGCAAGGCAGGCTTTTGCGTATGCCTTAAGGTCGTAGGGTGCCGAAGCTGTGGGAAGGAACACAGGCAAGGCATACCAGTTGGCAATTCTTGCGTGGGTTTTCCAGCCAAAGTCAACCAAAACCTCTGTTCCCATTTCCTTATACTTATCAAGGTAGGCGTACATTGATTTCATATTAGCATTGTCGAAGCTGTACACGCCTTTCAGATAGTTTTGGAAATCCTTGTTGTTCTCAACATCTCTGCGATATGGGTCGGGTTCCTCCTCGGTTATCATATAATCAAGCTGAAATACAAGACGGATAACCTGAGGATACAACACCTTTTCGCGGTTCATATCGAACTCAAACATCGGCATATTATAGTAGATTTTCTGAGGGTCAACCAAAGCATTTGTCATAACGTTGGTACCAAAGCCGTAGAAATCCTCCCAGACAACCTTGGTGTTATCTACGTTGATAGTTCTTTTGCTACCCTTTACAGGATCGCCTTCACACTGAATAACGCTCTCGTATTTTCCATAGCTAAGATCGTCAAGATCGGGCAACAAGTCGTCAAGACCCAAATCAATGTCGCCGAAATCCATATCTCCAAAGGGATCGTCTTCGAACGGATCGCTTGAAGTACCATCACTAAGATCATCGTCACCCGGTGTTGTATCTTCATTTGGAACGTTTCCTTCTTGAGTTACAGAATTAAAACTGTTATTTCCGCCGTCATCAACCGCAGGGGGACCCTCGGTAAATGAATTATCAACCCAACCGTTATTTGCTGATGGGAGACTCTCGGGCATGGAATTGTCCACCAAACTGCTATCAACATATATATAAGAATCTTGGTTTGTGTAATCAGAGTCATCGCTTACTATATTATTGATACCACCATCATCGTACAACCCGTCAGATGTTACAAAACCCGATTCATAATTAAAATCTCCATCCGAATAAAAAGATTCTACTTGGAATCCATCGTTGGAATTATTGATAATCCCATCACTTGAAAAAGATTCGTTTTGTATATCCTGTTCCGAATTTGTACTTCCAATATCCCAACCATTATCGATATCGCCCAAATCCACATCAAGCATCTCCGAAATGGCATCATCAGAAGAAGCTGCGGGTTGAGATTGGGTCGAAGCATTGGATGAGGTCTCCCCGGAAGATAATGAGGAGTTGCCTGTCGGTTTGCGGTTTGAACACATTGCAGCTGTAAGTGCTATGGCACCTGCAAGAAGCAAACATACCACCGCAACAAATATGGTTTTAGCTTTTTTGTTCACAGCTTGACCTCCTTATTGCTCAAATTTAAGAATTGCAAAATCAAATCCGTTCAACTGAATTTCTGCGATTCCGTTATTACTGATTGTTTTACCGCTGTCGGCAAAGCTTACGTTTGCCAGACAGGATTTAACAGTGGCTTTACCGCCGAAGTTTTTATTATCAGTGGCAACAACAGCAAGAATCTCGCTTTCTTTTTCGTAACAGCTAACCTTAACTCCTTCGGTTTCACAAACTACTCTGCCACTTGGATTGTAGTAAGGTCTCCACAGGATTTCGCCGCCCTTGAAAGCATCAAAGGTGTCCCAAATTCTCGACATAATCTCCAGGGGTTCTTCGATATCGTTAGGCTTCGGGAAGCAACCGTGAAGAAGCATCATACCGATTGCACTGTTAAAGGTCCAGGTTGGCGGGTTGGAATAACAGAGTGCCTGCATCGGAACACCGGTGTTATGGCTGTCATACTGAGCTCTGAGCAGCTCGTCGGGCATCTCGTCAAGCTCACCCTTAAGCAGCATACTCTGAAACACTTCGCCATCCCAGATAGATGTGCTAAATCCCATAGCGGCAATGTTGTGAGCACCGCCGAGATGAATATTCACAATACCATTTCTTTCCGAAACCAAGCGGTATATTTTCTTCATAAACTCACGGATTTCAAATACAGGGTGTGTTTCCTGAAGCTCACCGTGGCAATCTATATAGCCGCAACCGTGCTCAAGTCTTGCACAAGGAGACGGCATACAGGTTCCATCAAAGTAGAAACCGTCAAAGTTGTATTTCTCTATTAGTTTTTTTAGGCCTTCGTAGAACATATCTCCCCAGCCGCTACCCATACAAACGAACAAATCCCTCTGTTCCGGAGTTCTGTACCATTGCCAATGAAGGTCGATGCCTTCTTTTCTTGCTTTATAGTACTTATCCCCAACCTTGTTATATAGCGGTGACAGGGTGGAAATCTCGTATCCAAAATAAGGCACAACCTTGATATCACGTTTGTGACATTCCTCGATTATGTATTTCAGTCTGCGAGAGGTTTCGGAGGTAAGCAGGAACGAATTCTGAATATCGTTCCATTTCTCGTGGATATAAAGCACCTTGACTCCGAGTCGCTGCAATCTGTCGAACGCAATCTCGCTCTCACCCTCTTTTATGGGTCGACTCAAATATTCATCGTGGTTTTCCTTTATTCTCTTGTAACAGTCGAAGTGCAGGTTTCTCTCAAACTCAAGCTCTTTCGGAATAGGCTTGATAGGAGTGACCTGCATACCAAACTTAATGGTTATAGGGTAAAGGTCTTTCCACTTTTCGTTGTTCTGACCCTTGTAGTTCCAGCAAGGGGGTTCGTAGTCGAAAATATGAAAACGAAGGATATATTTATCTTCGCAATCTATGATTTCGGCGGCAGTATCTTTGTTTTTATACGCCCACTTTTCGTCATCACGGAAGAAAAAACCGATGCCCACATCGTGGCCCAACAGCAATATTTGCTCCTTGAAGCTGAAATTCATTCCACCCTCGGGGATTTCGCAGGCAGTATGAAGAGAGTCATTGGGGACAAATTTCTTCTTGCCACTCATTGTTCCGTTGAACTCGCCGCAATCGAAAACCTGAAAATACTTGATATATTCTTTAGTTACGGGAACGTCAAGCCAAAAACTATCGAGGTGCATAACCTGAGTATAATCCTCTGAAAGGCCGAAATACTCGCTTATTGATTTGCCGCTTGGCATAATGGTTAAATGCACAATATCGCAACCATCGAACTCAACACAGTGAGAGGTGTTTACAACAAGTGTTCCCGCTCTCGCTGCTGTAACCGCGGTTTTGGATTCACCGCTCAGGTCATCATCCTCTATATCGCAAAAGTACGAATCCTCGAATTCCACCTTTTCGCCGTTGATAACAGCATTGAAGGTTATAGGTCCTGCCAGAAGTTCCTTAGAATTCGAAACAACAGAGCAAGGCATAGGTGAGGTTTTATCAAAGGTATATTTACGATTCCAAACAGAGAAGAACATTTTGTCATCAGTTCGCTCTAAACGAACCGGGTCAAAAGTATTCATTATTTTACGCATAGGTACACCACTTCACAGTATTTTTTGTCACATATATATTATATTAGAACGGTACGTACAATTTCAATGTAAAAAACCTCATACAAATTGTAAATTAATGCACATTTATAAGGTAATTTATGACAAAAAAATATTGCAGCACAACACTGTTGTACTGCAATAATACTGCTGTTATATAGATTTTTTAGCATTAGCGTACTGTCGAGGGGTCATTCCGCATTTTCTTGTAAAAAACTTCGAGAAATGACTTGCATCAAAATATCCAAGACTATCGGCTATATCTCCTACTGCAAACGCATCACTTCGCAGCATTTCTTTTGCAGCAGATATTCTCAGCTCGTCGCGGTATTCTGTTATGGTCATACCAAAATTCTTGATAAATTTACTACGCAAATAAGAATAACTCATAGCGCAATGACGGGATAACTCGTCAGCCGTAAAGTTTCTTTTGAAATTTTTATGTATAAAATCAACGGCTGCCGCTGTATACTTATCGGTAGAAACTGCCTTTTTTTCCAAATTTTGCATAATAGAAAGGTGAAACTGCAAAAGCTTTATTTTACAAATTATATAGCTGTCCCAACCGCGTGATTGCCAAATATTCAGCATCTCCTCAATGTCATTATGCATAACATCATCCACCATCATAACGCGGGGAATCTTATTAGCTTCTCTATAGTGCTTGAATTCCAAATCGTATGCTGTGGTAATATATTCGCAGGGTTCGTCAAGTTCGATAGAATAGTTATCGTATTTTCTGAAAAGCATAAGGCTTCCGCGGGATATCGGAGTTTCTACACATTCGCCGGATGAATTGTATAGTTTGAAAACACCATTCCCTCGAGTCACAAGAACAAAACCGTCGTGATGTCTGCGCTCATTTGTAAACGAAAAAGGTCCCTGCTCTTTTTTCTTAACAAGAACATATATGGAATTAATATCTATTCTTCTTCTTGGCAACACAATCACCTCGAGAGATATTATACAATAATTTCCGATATATGTAAATACAAAATTGAAATATATTTTACAACTTTTATAGAACTAAAACTAATTGAGGCTAATCATAAAGCATTTGAATATTATATAAAATGATTAATTAAAAATATTTAACCAATATACCTTGACATTTTCCACTCCATTATATATAATTATGTAGTCGCAAGAAAATGAGGTGACACGTCTTCTCCGCTGTAGCTCTCCTCAATTTCAAAATTTAATATAATACATCGAGGTGTGGCTCTCGTCGTCGCGAACTTCTTTTATTCGCTTCCGTGTGAACCCGTAAGCTCACACAATCCGTTGCTCCTCCTCTCCCCAAAAAGCTGTCGCTTTTCGGGGACCCCGTAAACTGAGCCATACGATTTTATAAGTTTATTTCTTTTGGCTTAGATTTTTCAAAACTTTATATCTTATATCGAGGTGTGGCTCAGTTTGGTAGCTTTGAGCTTGACCGCCGCCGGTGGCGGACTAAGGGAAAGCGAAAAGGCGCAGCGGTCGAAATTTTCGGGCGCTCCCAAGCCCATAGAAAATTTCGGGTACCGCAAGAGTAAGCTGCGTAGCAGCGCGACTACTTTTGCATAGACCCACCTCTTTTCGAAACTTAATATAATGCATCGAGGTGTGGCTCAGTTTGGTAGAGCGCTGCGTTCGGGACGCAGAGGTCGCAAGTTCGAATCTTGTCACCTCGACCAAAAATCCGTCGACTTTGTCGGCGGATTTTTTATTCAAGCCGATAGGCTTGGTATATCATCACGCGATAGCGTGTATATCATTGCCGCATTTATGCGGCGTATATCATCACACCATAGGTGTGCATATCTCTATCGGCTTGATGAGATACAGTGGCTTTGCCACTGATGATATGCAAAACTAACGTTTTGATGATATACAAGGCTTCGCCTTGATTTTAAAACCCAGTATTTATACGTTTTTTCACATTCTCCTGCTGATTTTTACTGATTCAAAACTATTAAACAAACAAATAACATCACTCCCTTTCTTATTGGTTTTTAACATAAAACAGTGCATGTTTACTATTGGAAAATTTTATGGTATAATTTAATAGAAAATATTTTTAAAAGCGAGGTGCCGAGGTTATGGCAGAAAAGAAATATGTAATTGATAATGCCGAACTGATGGCAGAATGGAACTGGGAAAAGAATACTGAATTAAATTTTGACAAGTCGGATCGTAGCCATGTCGTTCTG
>JAZNQM010000158.1:0-16391 GCA_045590175.1 Acutalibacteraceae bacterium
ACACCTTACCTATTCACTATTACCTCTTACTTCTTACCTGCTGATTTTGCATCACAAAATCAGCATCGCGTCACCGAAGCTGAAAAATCTGTAACGTTCTTTAACCGCCACGTCGTAAGCCGCCATTGTGTTATGGTAGCCCGCAAAAGCGGAAACCAGCATTATGAGTGTGCTTTCGGGCAGGTGAAAGTTAGTTAGCAGACCATCCATACACTTGAACTCGTAGCCGGGGTATATGAATATATCCGTATCACCGCTGCATTCCTTGATTTCTCCGAGGGATGCAACACTTTCGACGGTGCGACAGCTTGTAGTGCCGACACAGATGACTCTGCCGCCGTTTTTCTTGGTTTCGTTTATAAGCTCGGCGGTCTCGCGAGGCATATAGTAATGCTCTGAATGCATTTTGTGTTCCAGAATATTATCAACTTTAACAGGGCGGAAGGTACCCAATCCCACGTGAAGGGTTACGTACCCTATATTAATGCCCTCAGCCTTGATTTCTTCAAGCATCTCGGGGGTGAAATGAAGTCCCGCCGTAGGTGCCGCTGCAGAGCCAAGCTCTCTTGAATACACCGTCTGATAGCGTTCCTTATCCTCTAATTTTTCTGTGATATAAGGGGGAAGGGGCATATTTCCGACCTTGTCGAGAATCTCGTAGAAATTCCCGTTAAAGGAAAACTCTACAATCCTGTTGCCGTCGGGCTTAACCTCTGTGACCTTGCAGGAAAGCTCCTCTGAAAAGGTGAATTCTGTGCCTTCCTTGGCTTTTTTGCCGGGGCCTGCAATGGCTTCCCAAACCGAGGAAGATATCTGCTTTAGCAGCACGAACTCAACGAGTGCGCCGGTGTCCCGCCTTGTGCCGAATATTCTTGCCGGCAGAACTCTGGTGTCGTTAAGTATGAGGCAATCGCCGGGCTTCAAGAATTCTGGTAGATTGTAGAATTTTTTATGCTCTATACTTCCCGATTCCCTGCTGAGGTGTAACAGCCGCGAAGAATTGCGGGGTTCAACGGGAATCTGGGCAATCAGTTCTTCGGGCAAATTATAATAAAAATCGCTTTTTTTCATTCCGTTAGCTCCTAAACCGACATTTATCTGCCGTAAAAGTTCAATTTGCATTTGACTTTTATATGCGTGAATGTTATTATTTATATATTATAGTATAGGTTTGTAAAATCTTCAATAGTTTTTTTGAAATAAGGAAAGAGTGAAAGAATGATAAAGGTCATATTGGTTGGATGTAACGGAAAAATGGGCTCAGCAATCACTGCCCATATAAACAGATGCGAGGACATCGAAATCGCCGCGGGTGTGGATAAGTTCCACGGTGTCAGCAGAGATTACCCCGTATATGATTCAATAGCCGAGGTGGAGGGAAAGCAGGATGTTATCATAGATTTTTCAAACCCCGAAGCCAATGAATCAATTATTAAATACGCAGTTGAAACAGGTACTCCCGTTGTCATTTGTACCACAGGCTTAAGTGATGCGCAAACCGAAAACGTTAAGGCAGCCGCAGAGAAAGTGGGAGTTTTCTTCTCCTTCAATATGTCACTGGGCGTTAATCTTATCGTGGAGCTTTCAAAAAAAGCCGCCGCAGTTTTAGGTGACGACTTCGATATCGAAATCATCGAACAGCATCATAATCAAAAAATCGATGCCCCAAGCGGTACCGCCTATATGCTGGCAAATGCCATAAATGAAACCTTGGACAATAAGATGCAATATAGCTACGACCGTCATTCTGTAAGACGTAAGCGTGATTCCCGCGAGATTGGCATTCATTCCGTCCGCGGCGGTAACATTGTCGGTGAGCACGAGGTTATTTTTGCAGGTACCGACGAGGTTGTGACTATATCCCACTCCGCCCGTTCAAAAGAGGTGTTTGCAACAGGTGCCGTCAATGCCGCTCGTTTTCTTAACGGCAAGGGTGCGGGACTTTATTCTATGAAAGATATAATTGATTAGGAGAAAACTGATGTCTTATAAAATAAATTTGGAGGCTTTTTCGGGCATTTATGCACTTCCTGCCAGTGTGGTAGATAAGCACCTGAAACTTTCGGGGGCCATACAACTGAAGGTTTTGCTTTTAGGCTTAAGGAATCCTTCCGACATAGACGAGCAGAAAATAGCAAACGCATTGTCAGTGCCTGTACCCGACGTTGTGGACGCCCTCAATTACTGGGCAGACTTAGGCGTTTTACAAAACCGTGAAGCCGAAACTCCCGTTGCAGAAGTAAAGCCGCAGGAAACAGATGTGCTCCAAAAAAAGAAAATCGCTCCCGCGAAGCCTGTAAAACCCACCCGAGAAGAGGTGGCAAGGAGAGGTAATGAATCTCCCGAGGTTGCCGCACTGCTTCGTGAAGCTCAGATAAGATTCTCAAGGAACCTGACCTACAGCGAAACCTCAACTCTTGTGTGGCTTTACGACGACGAGGGTATGGATCCTATGCTGTTGCTGTGGCTTATCAGCTATGCTAAAAGCGAGGGCAAGAACAATATAGGATTTATCGAAAAAACCGCAATCCAATGGAACAACGAAGGAGTAGTATCTGTTGCAGATGCCGAGAAAAAGGTGCAACAGATCAATGAAAGACGAAGTTCTTGGTTTATGGTGGAAAAGGCTATGGGAATACCCCACCGTATGCCCAGTAAGAACGAGGAAAAAATGGCATACACCTGGATTTGTGAATATGGATATACCGTCGATATTTTAAGAAAGGCTTATGATGCCTGTATTGACGCCACCTCGGGCTTTTCTATGCCGTACATAAAAAAGATTCTGGAAGGCTGGCACAAGGCAGGGGTTAAGAATATGAGCGACCTCGCCCGTCACCTCGAAGACGACACCAAAGCCAAGCCTAAAAAGAAAAGCGGTATGGAAACCTTTGATATGAATCAATTCAACAAGGTACTTAACGACCTACCAGAATAAAATTACGGAGAATTAATATGGGATTTTCAAAGACTATAATTGAAAAAGCTTTGGATGAAAAGCGCAAGCTGAGGCAGCAGAATGATAGCCGCCGCGAAGCACTTAAAACTAAGCTGTACACCGACATTCCCAGAGTTGCGGAAATAGATGCGGAGCTTTCAACACTTGGTATGAAGATAGTGACCGCCTGCTTTTCCGAGGGAGCTGTAAAGGTCGAAGAATTGAGAGAACGTTGTGAGGAATTGTATCGCGAACGGGCATCTCTTTTTGATGCGAGTCTTTACTCAGTGCCTTTTGATTGTGAAAAGTGCGAGGATACCGGAATTGTTGAGGGTCAGTATTGTGAATGTATAACCCGTGCTGCTAAACGGTATCAGTACGAGGCACTGTCCTCGGTTATGCCCTTTGGTGAGTGCAGCTTCGAGAATTTTTTGCTGGACTATTATCCCGAAGAGGGAAGCACCGGCATTTCTCCTAAATTTCGTATGCAGAAAAATCTTAACTATTGCAAGAAGTTTGTTGCTAACTTTCCCTCGGGTGAAAACCTTTTGTTTATCGGTGGTGTGGGCTTAGGTAAAACCCACTTGTCGGTAGCGATAGCACGTGAGCTTATCGAAAAGGGCTACGGTGTCTACTATGCAAGTATTGAAGGTTTGGTAACCGATTTACAAAAGGAAAAATTCGGCAAATTAGAGGGTGACTTCAGCATCCACCAGGCGGTTGAGGATGCGGATTTGCTGATAGTTGACGACCTGGGCACCGAGTTTAATACCCAATACAGCAGAACTGCTGTTTATGAAATTGTCAATTCAAGGATTCTCTCGGGTAAATCCACCATAATCAACACCAACCTTTTTATGGAGGAGCTTAATGAGAGGTATACTCCACGAGTTGCCTCAAGATTTATTGGTAATTACACCCAGCTTCTTTTCGAGGGCAATGATATTCGCCAGCAAAAAGCAATGACAAACAGAGGATAGTATTTTATGAAAAAAAACGCAGACTCAAAATTCAATCGCCACGTTATGGGCGTTGCCGCAGAGCATCAAAGGAAACTGCAACGGCAGGTCGGCACTAACTGGTGGTACAGAAGCAGTAAAACTTCAGTCATCTTAACCGTTATCAGCGAGATTGGTTTTTATTTTACATTGCTGATGAACGCAGTGATTTCTTTAAGTTATATAATGTTGCTGGAAAGAAATGCCACTGTTTCTAACTGGGCGGCAGAAAGAGCTCAGATAAAAACCGCTCTTGGTTCCTTTTTGTTTGGTACTCTGTTGATTATCGCGGCATATATTCTCAAAAAGATTAGCCGCCGAAGGGTGAAGTTGCAAGGCTCGGATAATACCCCCTTAATGCTGATTTCAATGATTGGCTTTATAGTGGCTTGTGTGCTTTTGGCAATAACGGCTTATGATGTTCTTATCGTTTCAAATGCGGACAATATGTATGCAGAAGCGGTAGAGGGTGCAACCTCTACCAAAATTTACGTTGAGCTTATATGTATGCACTTAGTTCCTATCTTGTTTATGCTGGTTCCTGCAGTGCTGTTTTACGTGATGCACAGATGCGACTTTAATGAAAAGAAACAGATTTACGACAGGATGACCGAAATGCTTTATAAGGATTTTGTGGCAGAAAATCCCGATTATTCCATCGAGCAATGGGAGGCTTGCCTCAACTCCTTTCAGGGTTATGAAGCCTATTCTAAAAGGCAAGAATAAGCAACAATAAAGTATAAAAACGCATCGCAAAGTTTTCTCGGCTTTGCGATGCGTTTTTTGTTACGGTTTAATTAATTTTTACTTAAACATTTTGAGCTGAACTTTACCAAGACCGAAGGGAACAGAGAAGTAGTCAGGTGTCCAACGGGTGTCGTCAATATGTCTGCGAGCAATCCAATCGGGGTCGTAAGGGTTGCCGCCCCAAGGACCTGCAACATTATCGTAAATGCCTTGACCGGGATTCATTCTGCCCCATTCGTGACCTACTTCGCCTTCAACTCTGTGGTAGGGTCCTAAGAGGTTTCTCAGACAACTTGCAATTTTAATTGTGATTTCGTTTTCGCCAACCTTAAGGGCCGACTTAATATCGATTTCATAAGGCGCCCAGTAGATAAAGCCTAAAGACTCGCCGTTTACAATAACCTCGGCGGTACAACCGTTAAATTCTTCGTAGGTAAAGAGGATTTTATCGTTTTTAAGTTCTTCTTCGGTGAATGCTACGGTTTTAGTAAAGGACATAGCGCCGGAATAGAAGGGATAACCAATCTGAGTTATATCTTTTCCTGCGGTGGTCTTTTCGCTATCAAGAGTGAAGAAGCGGCTGAAACGGTGGGTGCCGTTGTTAACGGGTTCCTCACGGGAGAACACACCAAAGTCGCCAAGAATGTAGATTGCCTCAAGGTCAACACGATCCTGATTGCTTTCAAGACCCTTGATTTTGCAGGCGGTCTTGAACTGCTTTTTGATGATGATTTCATTTTCACCTGCAACACAGTCAGCGGGCATATCAACAATCTCGAATGCACGCGAGAAATAGTAACCCTTGGTTGTAAGGTCGGCTTTTTTGCCATTAAACCAAAGCTCGGAAATTTCGGGGTCTTCAATGGCTAACTGGATTTTCATAGCCTTAGCAGACTTGAATGTATATCGGAGGTAAATATCTCCCATATACTCTTCCTCGTTAAGGCGGCCGCAAAGAATGATAGAGGGAATAGAATCTTCGGAATATTCCTCATCGGCAGTCTTCTTGAACTGACATTCTTCGAGAACAAGAACATTGGGGTTGTGACGGGTGATATTCCAATCATCGGAGAGCTTTCGGGTGAAATAGGAATCCTTTGCAGGAACAACGGTAGGTGCAGGAGCATCCTCCAAGGTGAGCATAACGCTTCCACCGTCGGGGATGGTGTAGTTAATAATGGTGTTTTTACCGTCGAATTCGGTGGCAATAGCTTCTGTTTCTGCGGTAAGAGCATCCCAACGAAGAGCTTTCTTTTTGCCATTAACGGTAAGGGTGATCTCCTTGTCGTCGGCACATTGGTCGTTCATTATAAAGTAGTAGTCGCGGTTTTCGTCTGCGCGATGGTTAATGATGATGGGTGTGATATCGCTGGTGCAGGAGATTTTGTAGCTTGAATTTTGAGTTTCAAGAATGTCAAGCAGATCTTTTCTGTATTCAACAAACTCACAGCCCGCAGCCAAAAGCTTGTCACCGAGGTCTTCAACAACTTCGCCGTCGATTCTTGTGGGCATAGTTCCAAGAATGTAAACCTTGCCGCCCCGCTTTGCGTAGTCGCAGATAAGCTCGTAGGTGGTTTTGCGAAGAACATGGAGATAGGGGAGAACAACAGTCTTATAGGTCATTGCGCCAATCTCAAAGCCCTCTTCGGTAAGCTTGCCCCAATCGCCGATTGTAGCTTCGTCACCAAACTCAAATTGGCACTGCATTCCGCAAAGACCGCGAACAAGCGCATAGTAGAAACGTTCGTAATCTCGCATTTCGGCATTTTCGTCAAACTGACGGTCAATAGCGTTGTTGTATAGCATATAAGCGGTGTCGAGAGGATGAATAACAACAACATCCTTAACGGGATTGCCCTGACTTATAAACCAGCTGGTTCTGGAATAGTAGTCAAACATATCGTGGTACTTATCCCAATAGGGCTGATAATAGTTAACCTGATGGGGGAAGGCACGTTTTGCGTTTCCGTGTAGGTTATAGAAGAAGGCGTGAATACACTTGTGGTTTACGCCGAGAGAGGCAAAATGGTCGAAAAGGTGGCGTTGGTCACGGAATGTAAAGTTATGTGTGGTAACACCGAACATTTCAGCCAAGATATGCTCTTTGCCTGCCTGATGGGCGGCAGAGGTAACCTGCAAGGGGGTGGTATACATACCTATTGTGGCCATAGGTGCCGAGAATCTGCCGTTTGGGGGAACCTCGGTACCGTCAAGCTCGTCGTAGCCTATAAATTCTCTGGAATATGCAGGCTTAATGGTGCCGTATCTCCAGGGCATATCGGCTTCCAGCGTATCCATACCGGGAATATCAAGATACTTATAGTAAGGCATTGTGGCAACTGCGCCCATAATCTGTGTTGAGAGGCTGTCTTCATTAAAGAGGTGTCCGCTGAACCAAATTTTGTTCTTTTTACACCAATCACTAAGAGTTTTGAAGTAGCCCTTCTCCATAAGTCTTTGGAGAAGTGTGCGATATTGGAAACGAACCTTTTGCCAATCACCTACACGGAAGAAAAGCTCTTCAACGTGCTCTTCAATTCTGTAGCCCCATTTTTCGTAGAAAATTTCTTCAATTCCTTGGGGATAGGGAATTGCTCTTTGGTCCACACAGGGTTCATCAACCCACATGGTATGTATGGTGTTGCCGAAGTATTCGCGGAATTCTTCCCAACATTGCTCGTAGCAAATTTCAACGTATTTCTTGCAAATCTCGGGACTGAACATATTCAGATTTCCGCCGTGCCACATACCGCTTTTGTCGGGCTTACCAACGGATTTGTGCTTAAAAATAATATGTGTATCATTTTCAAAAATGGTTTGTGCGAGGAACGACCTTTGAATACATTCATCGCTATTATAAAATTCCTTGGTAGCACATTCTAAAACGTCGAGGGTCTCATCAATGGTAGACTCTTTAAAGCCTGCGGGCATACGCATTGCCTGCAAGGTTACGCGCATACCGTACTTGGTAGCCTCTTCCAGCATAACTCTTATCTGATGCTTCCACTTGGGGCCGGGGTAGTCGGTACGAAGTCCAACGTAGGTACGGGCGATAAAGGCTCCCATGCCCTTGTCGTGAAATTCGGCAATCTGACGGCGGATTTCATCGTCGCGGAGCTCGTCGTTAAGCATCCAGAAGTCGGTACCTTTGTAGATTTGCGGTGGGTTTTTGAACATTTTTTCCATATTGCTCACTCTCCTAAATTGGGCTTGAAACTAAGCCCTTTGAGTCAAATTAATTGTAGCATACTGACTTTTTAAATTCAAGCGTATTATATTAATATAATCGAAAACTATAAATCGTGTTTGCTGAATATATAAAACACCCAATCCGTGGAGTTTGGATTGGGTGTCTGAAGTGCTATTTTTTAATCCGCATAAGACAAATTCCGTATTCTCCGCTCGGGAGCTCCGCCTTTACGGCATAGCAGCAGGTGCTGCCGATAACTCCGTCGGTGTTTGGAATGGGATTGCTCATAGCAGTATATAGTCCGTCTTCGGTTACGGTGCCGGGATAACCCATAGTGTAGGTGCAATCGCAAACCGACCACTTGATTTTTTCGGTGCCGTCACCGTCTATAACCTCGGCTCGCAGCTGCTTTTGCCCTCCTCGTTCTATGTATTGGAGAACACCGTCGGGGAATATTACCTGCTTTTTTGGAGGCATAGTTGTATAAACCGCGAAGGAATATTTTTCGTCCAGAGTGTCGCAAAGGGTGTCACCAACCTCTATTGTATCCACTACAGGCGGAATAATCATATTTCCATCACGTTTCGTATCTAAGCGATACAGATGCTTATAAAACTTTTTGTTGATTGGCTTGACGAATTTTATCTCTATCTTACGCTCCGAGTTGCCGGTTTCTTTAAGCTCAACACCTATCGTATAGTCACCCTCGGGAGTAATAACTGCGGCGGTATGCACCGAGTCGGGGTCGGGGGTGTAGGTTTTAACGACCCTGCTGTGGCGGGGCATATAGTTGGTGATAAGGGACATTTCATAAAATCGGCGGGTAACACCATCCACGTCGCATCCTCTGTCCTTTTTTTCGGTGGGCATTACCCAAAAGTTTCCTTCGGTGCCGTTCAGGGGGAAGCATTCGTCTAGGTGGGTGCCGCTTAAAATCCAGAAAAGCATAGAGGCGGCACCGCCGTTCATGAAGCCTAAAACACAGGCAATATTATTCCGTTCAAAGCTGAAATCTATGCCCTCCCTATAGCCGTAATCATAAACCGCAAACTCGGTGAAGCAGAGGGGGTGATTTCCCGCAAGGGGCTTCAAGTTTTTGGCGATATATTCGGCTTCAAAATAGCTTAAATTGTATATATGAACAGAAGCGTAGTCGTATTTGTCGGGGGCGTTTTTGTTGAAATAGTCAACCCATTCGGTCATAGCGCCGTATTTAATGCATTCCTCTAAAGTGAATTTCCCCACATTACCGCTGGTTTCAGCCGCCCAGATATTTATGAGGTGGCGAAGTCCGTCGGTGCGAAGCCTTTCGTCGCATTTTTCCAACATCTGCCGCCAATAATCCTTAACTTCAAGGTAAGAAGGAACCACAAAATCCCAACCCGTTTCGGTGGCACCGCCATTGGCTTCGTTGTAAAAGGTTAGGTGTTTTATATTGTCGTACCCGCGGTTTATAACCAATTCTCTGACACAAGCTGAGCAAGCATAAGAAAAGCTGTCAAGGTCGCGGGGGGCAGAATTTCTTTTGTTAAGCACGTCAGGGAAGGCGAACCAGGACTGTGCCCAAAATCCAACCTTCCAACCAAAGTTCAGTTCAACCTCCGAACCGCCCGCTTTAAGAGCGTCAAGCTCCTTGTATACTGCCTGCATTTTTGGAGTGTTAAATGTGTATTTGTGGTTGAGGTAGTCATCGCCATCCAAAATAAACCAATCAATCTGGAACCAAAGTCTTGCCACGTTGGGATGTGACACCGCAATTCTGCGTTTTTCCAGCTCCATATATTGCTCCTTAAAGCCCATAAGCTGTGAACCCTCAAAAAGGTGGGTGGGAATTACGTTTGCTCCAAGACCCAGAAAATCATCGGTGATTATTTCTTCGGTGTTTACCAACACGTTTTTGGTGTTCGAGCTAAAGGCAATTTGGTCAATTACTGCATTCCCCTCGACCCTTATTGTCAAGGAATCGGTAGAGGTACAGCCGCTGAAGATATACTGAATTCTGCCGTAGGTTAAGGCTTTTTTATCCGCAAGGTTTAATTCTTCCTTACCGCCGAAAGCCGAAATCGAGGCTTCTCCTTTGGTTATAATAAAAATCCTGTCGGTAGTTTTTGCAAAATTGAGAGGGAATATGAGTTCTGCATTTTTGACCGTAGCCAACGCTGTATCATCAAATACAATACCGTCGGTGCAGGCAGCTGCATTTAAGATTTTCTCACCCTTAACTTCAGGGATTACACCTTTAATGCGGCTTGTACCCAGTGTGTTTGAGAGATATGTATTCTGCAGGGTGAAAAGGTCGCTGTAAAGACCGATGTTTCTCATTCTGGTAATTTCATCGGGGGAATTTGTGGAAAGCTGTCTGAAAGCAAAATAACGGAGAGTTAAACTATCGGCTTCAAAATAAAAGTCGGCACAGTTCCTTACTTTACCCATTTCCATTTTTCCCTCGTTATCGTATTCAATAAGCATATTCTCGGGCTTTAACAAATCCTCTCTGTTCGCCGATGCAAACAAGCAGAACTTACCAACCGTATAGTTGACCTGAGGGTTATAGTGGCTTGCGATATATATCCCGTCGACCTTACATTCTTTTCCTAAATCATATATGAATGTATATGCGGTGCTGTCAATATCAACGTGCTGGGTGAATTTTTGGTCGTTGTTGAGAAATTTGAAGTTTTCGTCAGAGTGCTCAGGCATACCAAGGCGACAGGTAAGAGGCTCCTCTATTCCATCGTCGCGGATAATCTCGGGCATTAATCCCATTAAAATGTTGCAGCCTAAAACAGAAGGAACGAAATCCTTTTTTTCGGTGTTTAATATGAGCTTCATATAACTACCTCCCAAGAACATTTTATATCAACAAAAATCCAAAGACAACCCTTAAAAACAATGCAAAATCTTTCTAAAACAAACATCCCTTGCGATAAACAAGGGATGTCGACAAATATATTCGGGCTTATTCGTCAAGCTTAAGAACCGCCATAAATGCCTCCTGAGGCACTTCTACGCTGCCCAGCTGACGCATACGTTTTTTACCTTCCTTCTGTTTTTCAAGAAGCTTTTTCTTTCTGGTGATGTCACCGCCGTAGCACTTTGCAAGAACGTCTTTACGCATTGCCTTAACGGTTTCGCGGGCAATAACCTTGCCGCCGATGGCAACCTGAATGGGAATTTCGAAAAGCTGACGGGGGATAAATTCCTTAAGCTTTTCGGCAATTCTGCGGGCGCGGGCATAGGCATTGTCAGCGTGAACGATAAAGGAAAGCGCATCTACCACGTCACCTGCAAGAAGCACATCAAGTTTCACAAGCTTGGAATTCTGATATCCACAGATTTCATAGTCATAGCTGGCATATCCGCGGGTGCGGGATTTAAGAGCATCAAAGAAGTCGTAAACAATTTCACCGACGGGGAGTACATAGTGTATATCCACGCGGTCGCCCATATATTTCATATCCTTATAATCGCCGCGACGTTCCTCACAAAGCTGCATAATTGCACCGACATATTCCGAAGGGCTGTATATATGCACTTCTGCAATAGGTTCCTGAGAAACTGCTATCATAGCAGGGTCGGGGTAATTAGTTGGGTTGGCAACATCAAGCTGCGTACCGTCCTGCAGTTCAAATTTATAAACAACGCTGGGCGCGGTTGTAACAAGGTCCAGGTTATATTCGCGTTCCAACCTTTCCTCAATGATTTCCATATGAAGAAGACCTAAGAAGCCGCAACGGAAACCGAAGCCCAGAGCACCCGATGTTTCCGCCTCAAACATAAGAGAAGCATCATTAAGCTGAAGCTTGTCAAGGGCATCGCGAAGGTCGGGGTATTTGGCACCGTCGGCAGGATATACACCGCAGAAAACAACGGGATTAACACTTCTGTAGCCGGCAAGAGCTTCTGCTGCAGGGCGGTCTCTGTGGGTTATGGTGTCGCCCACCTGAGCATCACGGACAGACTTGATAGAGGCGGCAAGATAACCAACCTCACCCGCTTCCAGTACATCGCAGGGCTCCATAGAAGTTGCACGCTTTCTGCCGAGCTCAACTATCTCAACCTCGGCGCCTGTTGCCATCATTTTGACGGTGTCGCCGGCACGGAGCTTGCCGTTCATTACTCTGAAGAAAACTATAACACCTTTATAAGGGTCATAGTAGGAGTCGAAAATCAAAGCCTCAAGCGGAGCCTCGCGGTCACCTGTGGGAGCTGGGATATCTGTGATAATTCTTTCCAGAACCTCCTCAACATTTATGCCGTTTTTTGCAGAAATCTTGGGGGCTCCCTCGGCGGGGATGCCTATAACGTCCTCAATCTCAGTAATGATTCTGTCGGGATCTGCTGCAGGCAGGTCAATTTTATTGACAACAGGTAGGATTTCCAGATTGTGGTCGACCGCCAGATAGGTGTTTGCAAGGGTCTGTGCCTCAATGCCCTGAGAAGCATCCACAACAAGTATTGCACCCTCACAAGCGGCAAGGGAACGGGAAACCTCATAGTGGAAGTCAACGTGTCCGGGGGTGTCGATTAGATTGAATTCATATTCCTTGCCGTCGTTTGCCTTGTAGTAAAGGGTAACGGCGTGGGATTTAATTGTGATGCCGCGTTCACGCTCCAGATCCATACTATCGAGAATCTGAGCTTCCATCTCTCTTTCGCTTACCGATTGCGTAAGCTCCAGCAGACGATCGGCAAGGGTAGACTTGCCGTGGTCAATATGTGCAATAATGCAAAAGTTTCTGATTCTGTCTAATTCAAATGCCAAGAGTAGTACCTCTTTCTTATAATCTCGTATTAACAGATACAGTATATCAAATATTTGCTTAATAATCAATACGAGATTTTAAATTCTCAAAAACACAATTATATGTATTGACTTTGTTATTGGTATAAATTAAAATGAAGCGTATGGGAGTGATGTCAAATGAATTGTAAATATGTTAATTCCTTAATGCTCCGCTTGGAATTTCCAAGTGAACACATCGGGTATTTGTCAGATGTTTGTGCAAGACTTCGTGACGGCTACGCAAAATTTGTTGACAGTCGATTGCCGCTTCTGTTTGAGAGTGATAACGATAAACTGACAGAGGTACAAACTCAATTAAAGTATATAGCCGAGGAAATGGATGTCAACCCCTATACTTTAGACCTGCTTTTTCTTCTTTGCGGTTGCGAGGAATTGGAAAAGAAATATTATACTGCGGGCTATAGTGAAAAGCTGTTCCTTGACACAATGAAAGATTTGAAGTATAAGCTTGATGAGTGCCTCGAAGTAGAAGGCGTTGCAGGGGTATTTACTTACGGGTGGTTTTTAGATTACTATCGTATGAAGCGCTTTTACCTCGGAAGATTTCAGTTCGAGTTTATTGAGTTTCCGAAGTATGTATATTCTGTAAACGGCTACAGCGTTTGCAAGGGTGAAAAGGTGCTCAATATGCACATTCCCTCAAACGGAATTTCTCTCACCGATGAGGTGCGAATTAACGCCTACAAAGAGGCTTACGAATTTTTCAAAAAGGATTTCCCAAAGGGCTATATCCCAATGTATTGTAATTCGTGGTTGCTTTATCCCGAAAACGAAAAAATTTTCCCCGGAAACTCAAACCTTCTTAAATTTATGCGCGACTTTGCGATAATCGACGGCGGAGATTGGGACGGCTTTGCCTCTCAGTGGAGGGTGTTTGGCATAAAGGACGGCGAGGTTCCTTACGAGGATTTACCCGAAAACAGTTCCCTGCAAAGGGCTATGAAAAAGTGGGTGGTTATCCACCGACATCACGGCAGCGGACAGGGCATATTCTTTTTTGACGGCGAAAAAATCATTAGATAGGAGTTGTAAAAAATGGCAGCAGTATTTTTAAGATTTCCCGAGGGCAGAAGAAAGGCACTGACCTTTAGCTATGACGACGGTCATCCTTGTGATGAAAGACTTATCAACATATTTGATAAGTACGGGCTTAAGGGTACCTTCAATATTAATTACAACAGCTTTATAGGTCGCTACGGTGAAACCGATGAAAGCCTTGAAAAACAGGTAGAGGTTTATAAAAACCACGAGGTTGCGGTTCACGGACTTACCCATCCTCACCTTAACACAATCTCTCAGTCAACAATCACCACCGAGATTTATAAGGACCGAGAGGGTCTCGAAAGCCTGTTTGGATATATCATAACAGGTATGGCATATCCCTTTTTCAGAGCAGGCGGTGAAGCTACAGATACCGCAATGAAGGCCTGTGGAATTAAATACGGCAGGGTTACTCCTGCCACCCATAATTTCAAATTTCCCACCGATTGGTATAACTGGAACCCAACCTGTCACCACAAAGACCCTCGCCTTATGGAGTTGGCAAAGGAATTCCTTGAAACTGAGGTTCAACAGTATTCTCTTTTATTCTACGTTTGGGGTCATTCCTCCGAATTCGATAAGGACGATAACTGGGAAGTTATGGAGGAGTTTGCCCCATACGTATCGGGCAAGGACGAGGTTTGGTATGCAACTAATGTGGAAATATACAATTATTTAGAGGCATTTAAGCTTTTAGAGTGGAGCCTTGACAGCAGCAAGGTGTTTAATCCCACTGCTTACAAAATCTGGTTCACTGTTCGTGACGGCAGACGTCACTTCAGCACAGGTGAGTGTGCCGACTTTGTTATAAACCCCGGTGAGACCCTTGCCTTGTAATATACATATAAATGTTAAGCCCGTCGGGATGTATTTCCCAACGGGCTGATTCTTTTAGTTAGTTTTCCGATTTGTCGATCTTATCGTCTAAGGTTTTCAGGATTTCTTCCTTAATTTCAGGAGGGAGCAAGCGGTATTTTATGACAAGTGCCTTTTCGTCCCCCTTAAGCTCTGTGAACAAAAAGCTTTCCAAAAAGGAGCTGGGGCCTGTTTCATAAAGAACCTGATGCTTTTCTGGTGCGGCAAGAAGCTCGTCGATAGTAATCGAAAAAATAGCCGCAAGTTTGCAAAGAATATCGGTGGAAGGGGCGGTGTTATTTTCGTAATGGGCGTAACGTGAACGTTCAATACCCAGAGCGTCGGCAACGGCGGATTGGGTCAGTCCCATAAGTTTTCGGTGCTTTTTCAGATTTGCAGCAAGGAAGGACTTGTTGGTATACATTGCAAGCACACACTCTCCTTTACGATAAAATTCCCCTTGACTTAAAGCCAAACTGTTGATATAATTAATAGGCTATCGGAGTTGCTGGAGTGGCTCAGTTGGTAGAGCAGCTGATTCGTAATCAGCAGGTCGTGGGTTCAAGTCCCATCTTCAGCTCCAAAGCGGTGTTTCCTTTTTTGGGAATGCCGCTTTCTTTTTATGCCTTGGAATTATACAAGCAGGTCACTTACTATTATATATTAACGATATTGGAATTTCAACCATAAAATTATGGTGAAAAGGGAAAGATTGTTAATTAAATATCAATCTTTTTGGCGAAACACTGAATATTTACAAAAAACTTGTGCAATATTTTAACAATCTTATTGACAAACGTTTTTGAAGAGTATATAATAGCTCCAATGATGTTTAAAGTCACCGATTTCTTCGGGGCATAAACACAAAATTATAATCCATATTTGGAGGTTTTTTATTATGTCAAGAGTTTACAATTTCAGTGCAGGTCCTTCTATGCTTCCCGAGGAGGTTCTCAAAACTGCCGCCGCAGAAATGCTGGAATACGGCAACAGCGGTCAGTCCGTAATGGAAATGTCTCACCGTTCAAAGGAGTATCAGGCTATCATTGATGCTGCCGAAGCAGATCTCCGCGAGATTATGAACATCCCTGATGATTACGCAGTTCTCTTCCTTCAGGGCGGTGCTTCCACCCAGTTCGCTATGGTTCCCCTGAACCTTATGACGAGAAACGGCAAGGCTGACTATATTGTAACAGGTCAGTGGGCAAACAAGGCTTATAAGGAAGCCGCAAAATACGGTGAGGCCCGTGAGGTTGCTTCTTCTAAGGATAAGACCTTCAGCTATATTCCCAAGACCACTGCTGCTGATTTTGACCCCGAGGCTGACTACGTACATATTTGTATGAACAATACTATTTACGGTACCAAGTACAACCAGCTTCCCGAAACAGGCGATGTTCCGCTGGTAGCCGATATCTCCAGCTGCATCCTTTCCGAGCCCATCGACGTTACAAAGTTTGGTATGCTCTATGCAGGTGCTCAGAAGAACATTGCTCCCGCAGGTGTTACCATCGTTATTATCCGCAAGGATTTAATCGGCAACGCTATGGATATCACCCCCACAATGCTTAAGTATGACACCCATTCCGAGAATGGTTCTATGTTCAATACTCCTCCTTGCTATACCATCTACATTGCAGGTCTTACCTTCAAGTGGATAAAGAAGATGGGTGGCTTAGAGGCCATGAAGGAATACAATGAGAAAAAGGCAAAGATTCTCTACGATTTCCTTGACAACAGCAAACTCTTCAAGGGCACAGTTGTTCCCGAGGACCGTTCCCTTATGAACGTTCCCTTTGTAACCGGTAGCGATGA
>JAZNQM010000159.1:0-11279 GCA_045590175.1 Acutalibacteraceae bacterium
AAGAACCCACCCCGCATCTTTCGAGAGCGTAGAGGGTAAAGACATAACCGTTAAAATTACACCTGTTGAAGGAACTGGTGATACACTCACAATTAGGAATATTTACATGTCTTAATTTAACAAGATAAAATTCAGGGCTTCCCAATATTGGGAAGCCCTTTAGCTTTGCGGTTATTAAATTTTAAAAGCCTTCTATATCAAGTATGCCTGCTTTTTTGTACCAATCAACTACCTTTTTGTAGTCATAGGTGGGTTCGCCTGTGAGGTAGTGGTTTTTGTAGGTCTTGCCGTCGACAGTGTATTCAATCAGCAGAAGAGTCTGACCCTTGATGGCGGTAAACTTTGTCAGGTCACAGGTGGAAAGGGGAGCGGCTTCGCCCTCACCTTCGGCAATAACCTTGTCACTTTCAATATCAGTGACCTTGTATTTTACAGACTTGGTTTCCTGGGTTTCGTTGGCAACACAAAGCTCCATCCGTTTGGAATTGGCAGGGTCGCGGAACATAACGCAAACAGGGGTCTGACAGCGGGCAATGGTGAAATAGGCTAACTTACGGTTGTAGTAATAATCCACCACCGCGTCGGAGAACTGAGGCCAGCCGTCGAGAAGGTTCCACCAGATTATACCTGTGCGTTCCCATTTGCCACTTCTGAAACGCTCAATGAAATATTTGAAAGCTTCCGCCTGACTTATCTGAGAAGCCAAGGCGAAATCCTCCAATCCGTCGGGTACAGTGTCGCCGAAAAGGATGTCGAGGTGGCTTGCCATAAGGGCGATACGGTAGGAATAAGGATTACGCTCGGGGGTTGTCTCCATGCAAGCAGCGTGCACCAGCCAGGCGTCGTTGTCAGCCCAAGGCCAAAGGTTTTCGGGAGCGATGAACTTTTCTACACTTTTGGGAGAGGGGCAACCGTGGTAGCCTGTTTCACTTGCAAAGCGGGCTACGGCGTTTTTGTAAAAATCCTCTTTGTAGTAGCGGCGGGGACCCCACAAATGGTCTTCACTAAGTCTGTGTCGCATACCGTCGTCGATAACCTTTTGAGATACGTAAGGGGAAGAGGGAAGGTATTCTCTTAAGGGGTCCGCTTCAATTATTGCTTCGGGAAGAACGCGGCGGGTAAGAATGTTTCTGTTAGGATTTCTGGGGTGGAAGGTCATAATGTCCACTTCGTTATCGCCTGCCCAAAGGAATAAACAAGCGTGTTGGCGGTATTTCTTTATAATTTCTATGGCTTCGTGTTTAAGCACAGCCTGAAAATCCTCGTCTTGGGGGTATATGGCGCAGCCCATTGCAAAATCTTGCCATACGGCAATACCATGCTCATCGCAGAAGTCGAAAAACTCTTGATTCTCGTAAACGTTACCGCCCCAGCAACGGACAATGTTACTGCCGCTGTCCCACAACAATTCTAATGCTTTAGGCAGTCTTTCAAGGTCGCGAGAATGGAAAGCGTCTAACGGCACCCAGTTGGTGCCCATTGCGAAAAAGGGCTTTCCATTGACCTGGAATTTGAATTCTCCGTTGCCGTTTTCATCTATGTAGTCGGTTCTGATAAGCTTAACTTCTCTTATACCGTATTTAAAGGTTTTTTCGTCTAAAAGCTCGTCGCCGTGGTAAAGCCTTACCGTAACTTCGTAAAGGTTAGGCTCGCCCATATTACGGGGCCACCAAAGTTTTGGGTCTTTAACATCGGCATCAATGTAACCTTCGGTGTGCCAAAGCTTGGCTTTGCGATACATAACCGAGTCGCCGCATTTACCGTCAATTTCCAAAGAGTATTCTTGAATAAGGTCGCCTTCCACCTCTATATTATAGTAGCAAGTAACAAAGTTGGTGTTGTCGCCGTGCCTTTGGTACATATAGGTTTCGTTGATGCGTTCCTTTTTCTTCTTGATCAAATATACAGGTTTCCAGATACCGCCCGAAACAATGCGGGGCATAATGTCCCAGCCAAACATACTGGGGGCCTTGCGGAGTCTTTCTGCGGCGGCATTGTAGGGCAGCATTATTGTTGCACCTGCACCGAATTTTTCCTCGCGGGCATAAATCATAGCGGGGATGATATGTACCATAAGCTCATTTTTGCCCGACTTCAATTCCTCGGAAACGTCCAACTCGTGGGTGAGGTACATACTGTCGGTCATATCAATATATTCGCCGTTAAGATATATTTCTGCAATGGTATCTATGCCGTCGAATTTCAGCATAAATCCCTCAGGGTCACCGCTGAAATCAAAGTTGCAAACATACCAAAGATGGCGGTTTTCGAGCTTCTGAGCCTCTAAGGTGTTTACATCGTAGAAAAGGTCGCCGATAAGTCCTGCCTTTTCCATGTCAAGCTCAAAGTTGCCGGGAACCGAACCGTCAATAGGTACTAACCCTTTTTTCTTAAGCTCCTTTTCGCGGCAGATTATATCTGCGTAGTCCTTGCAGTTTTTATGCTCTTCTATGTAGAGCCGCCAGGTGCCGCTTAAATCTTGTTTGTAATCATACATTTCCATTTTTTTTGCCCCCTTATGGAGAGTTGAAATAGAGCTTTTGCTTCTACGAGTTCATTTTAACATATAATTGTGTATTTGCAAGAGTTTTTTTGTGTTTTAATATAAAAACCGCTGACCTCAAAAAAATTGGTCGGCGGCTCGGATAGATTATTCGGTTTCTATATAGAAAACATCAAGGATAAGCTGGAATAACTTTTGCTCGTCAACGTGGAATTCCGCTTTGCGTTCACCGTCCTGAAGGACTTCCGCTTGCTTGAGCTTGCCCTCTACACTTAAAAATTCTACCTTCGGGGTTTTCATTCCCCCAATCACACGGGACGTGAGGTAGGAAAGTTTGGGGGCTGTTATACTGTTTACGTTATACTCAGCAATCATATTATAAAGGGTTATGGGGAAGGTGATGTTTTCTTTGGTTTTCTTAACGGCAGCGGCGGAGAATTTTTGCAGATACTGTTTTTGCCTTTGCATTCTCGTTACGTTGGAATCCAGCTTGGTTATATCTCTCTGCCTTACAAAAGCGGCGGCCTTCTGCGGGGTATCCAGCAAGACCTCTTTGCCCGCTTCAAAGGAAACTCCGTAAATACTTGAGTAAAAAGAATCGGGGGAGGTAACCGTGATGTTGTTGCCAATTGCCTCATTCATAACACCGATTGCCTTAAGGTCTATGGCGATATAAGCACTAATGGGAATACCATAAAAAAGGTTAGATACTGAATCTACCATATTTTCACAGCTTATTTTCTTGCCATCGCCTGCGGAATAGCTTAAGCAAAGTTGCCGGCTTTTTGTACCGAGATATTTACCACCGGCAGAATAAGATGCCATTTCTACCATAGAATCGCGATTTATGGCAATGGCCTTAACCTCGCCCGAAACGGTGTCAATAGTGAGCAGGAAATTAGCATCAGCCTGTCCGTTAGCACCGAGGGTTTCCCCCTCTTCTAATTGGTTTCGGTCGATACCCATACAGAGTATGGTTGTTATGTTTTTATTGAGTTCGTAGGTTTTGCCGCCATAGGTTATGATTTTGCCCTCGTCCTCGGGTGCCACGTCGGTTATGTTTTCGGGAAGAGTAATGACCGCCTCGTCGCCCAAAAGCATTTGATTTTTACCCGTCAGGATTAAAGCAAAAACGGTTATAGTCAGTGCGAGGAACACACCAAGGAGCGAAAGAGCTACAATAAGAATTACCTTGGTGGATTTTCTTTTCTTTTCTTTGCGTTCTTCGTTCCGTTTTTCCGAAACTTCTTGGTCGTCAAGCTTTGGAACACCGACATAGTCTGTGCCTAAATCTAACTCCTCGGGTTCGTTTTCATTATTTTGTAAGGGTGTCATCAATTAAAACTCCTTGTACGAGATATCTGTAATTCTTTTCATTTCCGATGCAGGTGCTTAAGGTGATTATGCGGTCGTCGGTGGTGAGGTTGCAGTCGCGAGTATTCACCTCTAAGGATTTGGGATTTTGTGCGTTTTTGAGATACTCTGCATAAACCTTTTTATCGCTGAAATCGTAGGAATTGAGGATGTGCTTGTTATCTGATTTATAGGCGGCGAAAATTTCATACTTCAGTACGTGACCGCGGGTGTAGATATATATATATTTATTCTTGTTGAAAAACTCCTTGTTGCGGAATTTGTGAAGGCTCTGAAACATCGAGCCGTCAAGCATATTATGACCGTAAATCAAGGTGTTGGGGTCGGTGAAACTGAGATTATTGAGCTTTTCGGTGTAGATGGAGCCGTTGATATCATACTGCTTGTCGATATTGTGGTCGAGGTAGAAGCTGTCATCCTCCTCCCAGCTTTGAACGATGGGGTAATTTACCTGGGTATTTGGAATTTCTATCCAACCGTAGATATCGTCATTTCGTTTTTCAAGGGTGTCGAAATCTATGGGATTGTCGGGCAACTCCGGGGTTATCTGCGACACGTCTCTTATCACTTCGGAACGAAGGTCATCCATATCGTTCTGTGACTTAAACATAGAGCAGGTAGAGAAAATTATGACGGCGAGAAAAACTCCGCAAAGTGCCAACGAAATCACAAAGACAATCTTCCAGAATGCCTTTTTATTCTGCATAGTAAAAACCTCTTGTGTGTTGTAAAACTGTCCCCGCCCGAAGCGGCTTCAGGCGGGGATCGAATGGGTTTATTATTTAGATAATTTCTTAGAAACGAATGCAGCACCCATAGCAGCAACCAAGCCGATTACAGGTAAAGCCATACCGGTCTGAGGGGATTCTTCGGAATCGTTTGTTTCACCCTTGGGAGGCTTCTGCTCGTCTTTGTCACCATCGGGTTTATCCTGAGGCTTTTGTACGGGTTCTTCGTCCTCACCGGGTTCTTCATCTTCACCGGGTTCCTCGTCTTCACCGGGTTCTTCGTCTTCGCCGGGTTCTTCTACTTCTTCGAAAATCTGTTTTACAATAACATTTCCGAGGGGGAGAATTACCAAATCCTCGCTATCGAGGTCGCCTGAAATTATTTCGTAGGGACCAACTATTTCCCATCTGATAAAGGCATATCCGGGAAGATCTGACATTGCAACAAGCTCAACCTTGTCGCCCTTCTTTATCACCTTGTAGGTTTCTTCCAAACCATCAATGTTATGGGTGAACTCAACCTTGTATTCGTCGTCCTCCAGGTCGGCTATGGGAGTATACATAGCGGTTGCAATAATGTCACTTTTGGGGAGGATTGTCAAGTCGGTGGAATAGAGGTCTCCTGAAACGATGTCGTATTCGCCCTCGATTACCCAACCAACGAATACACAGCCTTCCATTGTTTTGTCAACCGAAAGGTCGAACGTATCGCCTTCTTCTACTGTATGTGCCATATCTGGCCATAAACCGACATTGCCATATACAGAAACGTAAAACTCTTTTTTACCTTCGGGGCTTCCTGCACCGTATGCAACGGTGGTCAGGGAGAACACCAGGACTAACGCTGTTAAAATCGCAATAAGTTTTTTCATAGTATAAAATCCTTTCTGCACAATTAGGTGCTAGAAAATTATATATTTACAGAGTCATTATATCACGCGGCAAGTAAAAAGTAAATAGTTAAACATAAAAAAATTCAAAAAAGAGACGGCAAAAAAATAATTGTTAAAAAATTATCAAATTATCTTGCAAAACCCCTTGCGAAGTCGGTCGAGATATGTTATAAATATATACTAAGGGTACTTATGTAGCGTATGCACGTATGCGTGTGAGGCTTCATTACCCACAAACCAATTCAAGGAGGATATTGTTAATGCAGAAAAAATTCAGTACGCTCCCCTTTAATGGCACTGAGGAGCAGAAGAAAAAGCTTGACGAAGTTATTGCTGCACACAAGCACGACAAGAGTCAGCTTATGGCAGTAATGCAGCAGGCACAGGATATCTACGGCTACCTGCCCAAAGAAGTTCAGGTTATGATTGCCGAAGGTATGGATGTACCCATGGAGAAGGTATATGGTGTAGCAACCTTCTATGCTCAGTTCTCTCTTTCTCCCAAGGGTAAGTATAACATTTCCGTTTGTCTCGGAACTGCTTGCTACGTTAAGGGTGCAGGCGATATATTTGGTAAGTTCAGCGAGCTTCTCGGCATGGGTGCCGACGAGTGCACTCCCGACGGTAAGTTTTCTCTTACTGCCTGCCGTTGCATAGGCGCTTGCGGTCTGGCTCCCGTTCTCACCGTTAATGATGAGGTTTACGGTCGTCTTACTGCCGACGATGTTCCCGGCATTCTTGAAAAGTACAAGGATTAATCAAAATCTATTCTGAAAAAGGAAAGTCTTTATGAAAATTTCCACAATGAAGGAACTGTTGGGTGCAGAGGTTGTCTGTGGAGAAGAAAATCTCGGTAAGCACGTCTACTCCGCTTGCGGAAGCGATATGATGAGTGATGTTCTGGCTTTTGTTAAGGATCAGGCAGTGCTTCTCACGGGACTTGTTAATTCGCAGGTAATCCGAACTGCTGAGATGATGGATATGATTTGCATTGTTTTGGTACGCTCCAAGGTTCCCACTGAAGAAATGATTGAGTTGGCTCGTGAGAGCGGAATAGTAATTCTCACCACCAACAAGCGTATGTACGATGCCTGCGGTATTCTTTACTGCAACGGTCTTGTAGCAAATAAGGTGAAGCAGTTATGAGTGAGACCTTGAATTTCCATTTTGACGTTGACGGCGAAAATTTCACTTCTGCCGGTCAGGCTTCGGTGCAGGTCAAGAAAAATCTCAGAAGGCTGGGAATTTCTCCTGAAATCATACGAAGGGTTTCAATCGCTATGTACGAGGGCGAAATCAATATGGTTATCCACGCAGGCGGCGGCACAGCCGACGTCAATGTAGCGGAGGATTCCATTGAGATTGTTCTCAGCGACAAGGGACCCGGCATCAAGGATATTGACCAGGCTATGCAGGAGGGCTTTTCCACCGCTTCGGACACCATTCGTTCCCTGGGCTTCGGCGCAGGTATGGGTTTGCCCAATATGAAGCGGTACACCGACAGTATGGACATTGACTCCGTAGTCGGGGAAGGTACCACCATAACAATGAAGGTCAACTTATAATTTCGAGTGTATCGGTAGGTATTTGGTTATGAACACATACGAACATTCTGTTTATATAGATGTCGAAAAGTGTAACGGCTGCACCACCTGCCTCAGGCACTGTCCCACAGAGGCAATCCGAATAAAGGATAACCACGCGGTTATCAACGGCGACCGCTGTATCGACTGCGGCGAATGTATAAGGATATGCCCCAACAAGGCAAAGAAGGCAGCTTTCTCCAAGCTTGACGCTATGGATAGCTTCAAGTGGAAGATTGCACTTCCGGCACCTACCCTCTATGGTCAGTTTGAAAATCTTGACGACGTAGACTATGTTTTGAACGGACTTAAAAAAATCGGGTTCGACGATGTGTATGAGGTTTCTGCCGCGGCAGAAATGGTCTCAAACTATACAAGGCTGTATCTTAAAACCGAAGGTATTAAAAAGCCCGTAATCAGCTCGGCTTGTCCCGTGGTTGTAAGGCTTATCACCCTGAGGTTCCCATTCCTTAAGGAAAACCTTGTTCAGATGTTGCCTCCAATGGAGATTGCAGCAATGCTTGCAAGAGAAAAGGCCGAGAAGGAGCATCCTGAGTTGAAGCCTGAGGAAATAGGTGTCTGCTTTATTTCTCCCTGTCCCGGTAAGGTAAGCTATGTAAAGAATGGCTTTGGAGATTATAAAAGCAATGTAGATGTGGTGGTTTCCATAAGCGATGTTTATTTTAAGCTTATCAATGAAATGAAACCCACAGATTTAGTAGATACCCTGTCCGATTCAGGTATGATTGGAATCGGTTGGGCCACCGCCGGCGGTGAAGCCAAAGCTATATTTAACGAGGATTATCTGGCAGCCGACGGAATTGATAATGTAATCAGAGTGCTTGACCAGATTGAAGACGGCAACATTCCAAAGTTAGAGTTTGTTGAGCTCAACGCTTGTATAGGCGGTTGTGTTGGCGGTGTTATGACCATCCAGAACCCCTTTATTGCAAGGGCAAGGCTACGAACCCTAAGAAGATATTTGCCCGTCTCCCAACATATAGTATCCCCGGATGATGATAAATATATTCCCGATAGTTATTTCTTCGAGGAATTCCCCACCTACAAACCCATCTCCCGCCTGTCAGACAGTATGGCGGAGTCGATGAGAATGATGGCGGATATCCAGAAGCTCAGAGAGGAATTGCCGGGAATCGACTGTGGCTCCTGCGGAGCTCCCAACTGCCGTGCCTTTGCGGAGGACGTGGTAAAGGGAACTGCAAGTCCCTGCGATTGCATCATCAGAATGAGGGATGAATTAAAGAAATATCTCGAAGGAAAGGCAGAGAAGAATGACTGTTAGCGAGCTGACAAATCTCGGAGAGTTCAAGGCTTTGTGTCTGCCCGAAGGCGAAAGAAAGATTGACGGTGTTTACATCGGCGACCTTTTAAGCTGGGTTATGGGCAGAGCGGAGGAGGACAACGCCTGGATTACCATTATGACAAACATCAACGTGGTAGCGGTGGCATCCCTTTCCGACGTTGCCTGTGTAATTCTTGCAGAGGGTACTGCTCCCGATAACGAGGTTTTATCCACCGCCGAGGAAAAGGGCGTGAATATTTTGTCAAGCCCTCTCGGTGCTTATGAAATCGCGATAAAGCTCTCCTCTCTTATATAATAATGAAGTATTACTACGATTTTCACATTCACTCCTGCCTGTCTCCCTGTGGGGATGACGACAGTACCCCCAATAACATTGCGGGTATGGGTGTTATAAACGGGCTCAACATAATGGCGCTCACCGACCACAACAGCTGCAAAAACTGTCCCGCCTTCTACGTCGCTGCCAAGCGGCAGGGGATAATCCCCATTGCGGGTATGGAGCTTACCACCGCCGAAGATATTCACGCTGTCTGCCTTTTTGAAAGGTTAGAGGATGCGATGAGCTTTGGCGAGGAGGTAGAAAAGCGTCGCATACTTGTAGAAAACCGTGTGGATATTTTTGGTAATCAGTTCATTTGCGATGAGGAGGATAAGGTAATCGGCGAAGAACCTCATCTTCTCTCAAATGCCACAACTATTTCTATCGAAGAAGCTCCTGCCCTTGCGGCGAGCTTCGGCGGAATTTGTTATCCTGCCCACATCGACCGCTCCTCAAACGGTATAATATCTACCCTCGGTACCTTTCCGCCCCTCAAGGGTGTCAGCTGTGCCGAGTTTCATAATAAGGACTTGATTGAGGAATACAGTGTCAAATACGATATCGGGGGACTCACCAAAATAGTCAGCTCCGACGCTCATTATCTCTGGGATATAAGCGAGAAGGAGAACTGTTTCGATATCGACGACGAACCCTACAGTGGCGATTTGGTTAGACACAGATTGTTTGAAATGCTACGAGGTGAAAAATGAAAGAATTATCTCTCAACATTTTAGATATAACCGAGAATTCGGTAAAAGCAGGAGCAACTCTGACACAAATCTTAATAGAAGAAACTTCCGATAGGCTGCAGCTTAAGATAATCGACAACGGTTGCGGAATGTCGGAGGAGATTTTAAAAGGTGTGGAAAATCCATTCTACACCACCCGCACAACAAGAAAGGTGGGCTTGGGAATCCCGCTCCTCAAAATGGCGGCTGAGCAAACCGATGGAAGCTTTAAGATAACCTCGAAGCAGGAGAGTGATGATAGCGAAAACCACGGCACCGAGGTGCAGGCGGTTTTCAATAAGAACCATCTTGACTACACCCCCTTGGGTGATGTGGTTTCCTCTATTACCACTCTTATCCACGGCCATCCCGATACCGATTTCTTGTTCAGACACAATAGTCCCGCGGGGGAGGTAAGCCTCGACACAAGAGAGCTGAGGGCTCAGCTCGGTGAGGAGATACCTCTTAACACCTATGAAGTTATAAAATGGGTTGAGGAATATCTGCTTGAGCAGTACCAAGGCCTTTAATATCAGTAACTTACAGAAAGGAAAGATATAAATGAAATCATTAGCTGAACTCCAGGCAATCAAAGAAAAAATGAAGGACAAGGTTGCCCTTCGCGAAGGCACCAGCGAAAAAAGAGTTGTTGTAGGTATGGCTACCTGTGGCATCGCAGCAGGTGCTCGTCCGGTCCTCAACAAGTTTGTTGAGGAGGTTAACGAAGCAGGTCTTGCCGCTTCGGTAACAGTTTCTCAGACAGGCTGCATCGGCATCTGTCAGTATGAGCCGGTTGTTGAGGTTTTCGAAGGAACCGAAAAGACCACTTATGTTAAGGTTAACCCCGATATGGTTAACAAAATCGTTACAGAGCATCTTAAAGGCGGCAAGGTTGTGGCTGAATACACAATCGCTAATGCCAACTTAAAGGGATAATTGGGAGGTATAAATCTATGATTCGTGCACATGTGCTAATTTGTGGCGGTACAGGTTGTACTTCTTCGGGAAGTCAGAACATTCAGAAGGCTTTTGTTGAAAGTCTCGAGAAGAACGGACTCACAGAGGAAGTAAAAATTGTACAGACCGGTTGTTTCGGTCTTTGCGCCCTCGGTCCTGTTGTTATCGTTCATCCCGACGGCACCTTCTACAGCCGTGTAGAGGCCACCGACGTTGATGAAATCGTAACAGAGCATCTTTTGAAGGGTAGAGTAGTTGAGCGTCTTGTATACAGTGATACAGGTGAAGGCGAAGTTGAGGATGTAAGCAAGGTTTCCCTTAACGACACTGCTTTCTACAAGACCCAGAACCGTGTAGTTCTCAGAAACTGCGGTGTTATCAACCCCGAAAGCATCGATGAATACATCGCTATGGACGGTTATGCTGCTTTAGGTAAGGTTCTTACCGAAATGACCCCTGAAGACGTTATCAAAGAAGTTACCGATTCAGGTCTCCGTGGTCGTGGAGGCGGCGGCTTCCCCACAGGTAGAAAATGGGCTTTGACCGCTCCTAACAAGGCAGACCAGAAGTACGTTGTTTGTAATGCCGACGAAGGTGACCCAGGTGCATTTATGGACCGTTCCGTTCTCGAAGGTGACCCCCATTGTCTTATCGAAGCTATGACCATCGCAGGTTACGCTATCGGTGCAACCGAGGGTTATGTATATGTTCGTGCTGAGTATCCTATCGCTGTTTCCCGTCTGCAGATTGCTATCGACCAGGCTCGCGAATACGGACTCTTAGGTAAGAATATTTTTGATTCGGGCTTTGATTTTGACCTCCACATCCGTCTCGGTGCAGGTGCCTTCGTTTGTGGTGAGGAAACCGCTC
>JAZNQM010000160.1:0-7594 GCA_045590175.1 Acutalibacteraceae bacterium
TATTGCTACTTTCATTGTTGAGTGGATAGTGGAGTTTCTAAAAAACAATTAGTTTTTTGATGCTTTAGAAAGTGTTTTAAATACTCAAAAATAAAATCGATATAATTAAGTGTTTATTAACACTTATCCAAAACACAAATATTGTTACAATATGTTTCTGTGGGGAACATAATAACCATTATAGATTATTTTATCGTTATTTGATCGAACAAAATAATTGTGCATAGTAATTCTGCACAATTATACGACTTTCTGTTTGTAGAAAACGGAGAAAGTCTGAAAAAACAAAAATATTTGCGTAACATTTTGCAAATTTCGTCATTTATATATAGAAGTTCATTTCTGTATTATGAATGGGGAAGGTATTTTTATGGATTCGTTAGTATGCAATGCGGCAGAAAAGGAAGCAACCAAAGCAAAACTGATTGAATTTATGGAACAAAATGATATTGCATATAATCTGCTCGAGTGTTGCGGCTGTGACAGATTTTGCTTTGATTTCAGCGGTGAAGAAAATGCTTGTAAAAAGTATTGTTGCAACTCGGGAATCATTGTGCAATCAAGCAACAAAGATATTTTCAGGGTTTACCCACATAAGATTCTTTACATAGCAATTGAAGACCGAAAATCTGTTTTATATTTGACCAACAGAAAAATCGAAACTAACTACCGCCTTGAACATTGGAAAGGTATTCTTGACCTTAAAACTTTCGCCCAACCACATCACAGTTTTATCGTTAACCTCAATTATGTTGATGAGGTTACAAGAGAATGGGTAAAGGTGAAATACAGAGGCACAGAATATCCGGTTTATACATCTTCACGCAAAATAGGTGCATTTAAAAAAGCATTCTTAAAATTCGTAGAACGGTAATACATTAAACATCGTCTTAGTCAGTAATGACTGAGGTGATGTTGTTTTTTGTTTTTTCTGTTTACATCCATCTTACAAATTCAAAAAGCTATGCTATACGGAGTTGTATAGAGTCAACTCTTTATAAAAATATATTTTTAGGAGGTATGTTCAAAATGGTATGGAAGAAATATTTGGTGATTCTCTTTGGGATTACAGCTTCGGGGGCAATGTGGTGGAAGATTTTGACAACACCCAATATCCCCTCGCCAGCCATTCAAGGATTGATTTTCACCGCAGTAATGGCTATCCTTGTATGGTTTGCATTAGGGTTTCCCAAGAAAAAGAAGCCTGCATCTGTTGAGGAGCTTCAAGAGTTTTTAACCTCATCTGGCTTCTCATCACAGAGTACGCAAAGTGAAACAATTTATAAGAAAGATACCGAAGTTATCAAGACGCAGTCATTTGACAACAAATCAGATGCAACAAAAGAGTTTAACAAACTACGATTTGATTTAACTTGTAATGGTGATATTGCGTATCAAAGCACGAAAAGCACAGCTCTTTACAGCAAATTAGAAGTAGAAACTTCAAACACCTATTACTGCACTCTTCTTATAAACTCATCGGTAATTGAAATGTCAGCACCAATTACCGAAAAGGACAGCATTAAACAAATTTTAAAGGCAGTTCGTTATTAAACGAATTTATACTCTTGTTAAATTCAGAGAAAGGATGTACAATTATTATGACAAAAGCTAAAAAATGGTTTTTAAGAATCATAGCTGTTATATTATGCGTTATAAATGTTTTATCAGGAACATCGAGTTATTCCATAATATCTGCCGCAATTGAAGAATCGGTACCTATTTCAGATGAAGAAATAGCAGAAGCTTTAAGTAATGCAGAGTTTATTTATGAAAGCGAAGATGATATTTTTGAATCAGAAGAATTTGATATTGAAGTATCTGATAATTCTATTGATTCAGTTGAACTCAACGCCAGTGGTTTAACTGGCGATCAGCAAGTATGTATGGTTCAAAAATGGTTAAATCAAACCTATAAAGATGTTGAGGGGTATAAAATCATTGATGAAGACGGTACAAACAGAGGAGCTACTGTAAAGGCTCTCATACAAGCACTTCAACACGAACTTGGTATTTCGCCTGTAACAACAAATTTCGGACCCGCCACAAGCGAAGCCTATTCTAAGAAAATTCTTAAAAGACAAGATGGTGTAATAGATAATAAATTTGCAATAGTTCAAGCTGCATTATGGTGCAAAGGTTACGATCCCGGATATCATTTTGAACACAATTCAATTACCGATAAAGTTACTGTAACCGCAGTGTTTGATGCTGGTGTCGAAAATGCTATTATCAAACTGCAAACTGATGCTGGTCTTGAAAATCCAGACGGTGTAGTTACGTTAAATGTTATGAAAGCATTACTTTCTATGGATGCTTTTGTACTTTTGAAGGGGACTTCGTTCGATCCTAAACCTCAAATACGAACTGCTCAGCAAAAATTCAACAGAAAATACGAGCAATATATAGGAATAATGCCTTGTGATGGTATATTTAGTGCAAGTACACAAAAAGCACTTATTAAGATTTTGCAAGCTTTAGAAGGGCGTACTGCTGAACTAACCACCACTTTTGGCGATCAAACCAAAGCTCATTGTCCTGAAATTCCTTATAAGCGAAATTCAACAGCCGCCAAAAATTATAACGGTGAATATTACAGTAATGCCGATATTGCCAATTTTACAGAATTGATTCAGTTTACGCTCTTTGTAAATGGGTTCGGTGATGGCATTTGTGATGGAGTTTTTGATTCTCAAACTCAAAACGCAATACGTCAATTCCAAAGAGCACAAGCCATCCCCGAAACAGGTATAGCAGATATAAACACTTGGATGTCTTTGTTTGTTAGTTATGGTAATAAAAGTCGTTCGGCTCTCGCTTGCGACTGTGCCACAAAATTGACAGCAGCTAAGGCAAAATCTTTATATGATAATGGATACAGATATGTCGGAAGGTATTTAACGAAAGTTCCCGGAGGTCTTGATAAAGATATTACCAGAGAAGAAGCTCAAATAATTTTTGATGCCGGTCTTAGATTCTTCCCGATATATCAAACTCTTGGAACGAAAGCTGAATACTTTACGGAAGCGCAAGGAACAGCGGACGCATATGCAGCAATAGAGGCAGCACAAAAGCTCGGAATACCTCGCGGAACAATTATTTATTTTGCCGTAGATTTTGATGCAAGGGATATCGATGTAACCAATATTGTTATTCCTTATTTCGCAAAAATACACGAAGTAATGAAAGACAGTATTTATAAAACCGGTATATATTCGGCAAGGAATACTTGTACACGTGTATCAAACAAAGGGTATGCTTGCAGCAGTTTTGTCAGTAACTTATCAGCAGGATATAGCGGCAACCTTGGTTTTACAATGCCTACAAACTGGGCTTTTGACCAATTCGCAACTGTATCAATAGACGAAGGAGCTGAGGCAATAAGTATTGATAAAGATGGTTTTTCTGGAAGAGATTTGGGTGTTGGTTCATTGGATGCTGTTAATGATAATGACATTAAATTTGCTGAAATAAACACCAACAGCGATACTTTACATGGACCTACTGTCAATATAATGGGTAAAGAAGTTGAGCTTTTTGCTTTTGATTTGGATTTTTCATTACCGCTTGATAAATTAGTTATTGAAACAGAATTCAATGCAAAACAAAATGAATTGAATGTTATAATCGGTGTAGATGTCTATGAATACTCTCAACAACGGTATGGTGTTAGAGAAAAACCAACTGGAGAAAAATTTACAAAAGCTTTTGTTGAAGTTAAAGAAATGGTTTCAACAATAAAAAACGCATATTCCGGTATTGATAACCCTGAATTCAAACAAAAGTTTAAGGCACTTAAAGGATGTCTATATGATAAGGGTTTCAAATTAGGTATTAACACTAACGGATATGCTGTCGGCTATATGACTATTTCATTTAAAGGCGATAAGCCGGTAATAAAGAGCAGCGAGCTTGGTCTTATTGCATCAGCGTCAGCCAGTTGGTATTATCCAATTCCTTCTATCCCAACTCTAACTTTGCGCTTTTCAATCCAAGGTTCGCTTGAGGCCGGCTTGGGATGCGTTTTAAACGAAGAAACAAAAGAATATGCTTGGGGCGGGCATATGGCATTTGGATTAAATCCGAGTTTAAGTGCTGGTCTAAATGCTTATGTTGCAAGTGCTTATGCAGGTTTGGGCGGTAAATTGGATTTCAATTTTAGATTTCCGTTTGAGAGCTTTGCAAAATCATTTACGGCCAACTTAAATGTAAATGTATTCCTTGAATATACCGCTTTAAATTGGCATGGTAGAGAAGAATTTACTTTTGTTGACGAACCGCTTTATCCCAGAAAAAAACAAACTTCTTTATTATCTATAAATCAAAATGAGCTTGCATTAATACAACCTCAATCATTGAGATTAATAGGTTCAGATTTACCAAACACATTCAAAAATAATATACAAGTATATGCCAAACCTCAAATCTTAAACCTTGGCAACAATAGAATGTTTATGGTTTATATAGACAGTGCTCCCAACCGTATCGCTGAAAACGGCACAATGCTTATGTACAGTATTTATGACGGTACATCATGGAGCTCTCCTCTTCCGATAGCTGATGACGGTACAGCAGACTTTGAACCTAAAATCTGCACTGATGCAAATGGCGGCGTACATATTCTGTGGCAAAATGCTTCAACTATATTTGAAGAAGGTGCTACATTAGATGAAACCGCAACAGCAATTGACCTGTCATACATACATTGGGATGGCACGAATTTCATTAATGCTGCAACAATCACAAGCAACAACCAAGATTACGAAATGAGCCATAAGATTGTTTCTTCAGGCGATAATGTTTCTGTTGTTTGGCAACAGAACTCGGAGAATGATGTTTTTGGATTATCAGGAACAAATTCAATATACAGAAAGCAGTTTGTTGAAAATTCTTGGAATGATGTCGAAACTCTTGCAACAAACCTTTCTGTAGTTACCAATATAGATACTTCGTATGTTAATTTTGAAAATGTTGTTGCTTATACAGCAAAGAGCAGTGCAGACACAACCGTAGTAAACGATATTGAAGTCTATTATATTGCAGGAAGCCAAACTACACAGTTAACCAACGATAGCTATTATGACTATTCTGCCAAATTCTATAACAACGAACTTTATTGGTTTACAAACAACTCAATTGTTCGTGTAGTTAACGGAGATGTCTCTACCAAAACAGTTGTACTTGATAATATTTCAAATGATATAGCAGATTTTGAGATTATCGGTAACGAAAACGGTAATAAATCTATTGTTTGGGAATACGAAGATGATACGGGTATGGTCTTCTTTGGTGCAGATTATAATTCAGAAACAGATACATTCAGTGGATTTTTACCAATTGAAAAATCAAACGGTGTTGTACGTGGTTGGGATGCCTATATGATGTCAGACGGTCAAATTGAATTAGCATATTGTTATTCTGATTATTTAGCCGAACCTGATGAAAATGGTTTACCATACGGCACATTAAGCTTAATTCAAAAACCTGTTGAGGAAATCTGTGATATTTATGTTGACCCTATCGCTGTTGCCGATTCTGACGTATTGCCCGGCGAAGAAATATCTCTAATTGCCGATATTTACAACAACGGTTCAAAGGCGATTAATGCTTTTGAAGTTGCTATCAGCGATAATAACGGCAATCTCATTGAAACCACAACGGTTGAACAGTTGTTACAGCCCGGCGAAACTGCTGAAATCAGCATCCCGTTTACCGTACCTTCAGAAATAACCAAATCTGATTATAACATCACCGTTCTTCCCGTTGGACAAACAGACAAAAATTTGGGAGATAATAATACTGTATTTTCAATGGGATTTTCCGATTTGGTTATACAGGATATTACAGAAAACCGAACTCAAACAGGCAGAAAACTTACTGTATCCGTTTCGAATGAAGGTTTTGATTTCATTGATTCGGCAACTGTAAGCTTATACAGCGAAGGAATAAACGGAGAACTGCTTGATACTAAAACCGTTTCTATTCTTGAATCTGGTACAAATACAGAAGTTGTATTTGAAATTGAAGAAAGCTCTTTGGATTCGAGCGTTTCCGAAGAAGCAAGGTTGTATTATATTTATGCAGAAACGGATTCTTATGAGTCAAATTACGGCAATAATGATAACTCTATTGCTTTATATCCCGACTATACCCTTACCCTTAATGCAGAATCAGGTGGAACAGTAAGTGGTTCCGGAACCTATATAAACGATTCCAAAGCCACTATTAAAGCAACACCTGAACCGGGATACTTGTTTGAGGGTTGGTATGAAAATGGCGAATTGCTTGCCGGTGTTCCTGCAGAAATAGATTTATCTGTTAATTCAAATAGAACATTAGAAGCGAGGTTTACACAATTAGATCTTGAGATATATGCGGTTTCTGTTGACGGAATAAGAAAAACCGGTAATACTCTTAAATTCAACGTGCAGACTGTTGGTAAAACACAACCTTATCTTTGGTCCTTCTATATTTACAAAAACGATATTATATGTTTTTCTGTGGAGGATTCGGATACAAATAGTTTTACTTACCGACCGCTAAGTGAAGGAGATTATAGGATAGTTGTTTCTGTGTCTAATGAATCCGGATATGAAACCACCTATGAACAGAATTTGAAAATCAAGAACTATTCCGTCAGAAGAGATGCAACGATTTCGTTTGCTGATTGTGTACCAAAAGATGCAAATATTGTGAAATGGGAGAGCAGCAACGAAGATGTTGTCACTGTAGATAGTAACGGTACGGTTACAGGCCACAAGCTCGGAGAAGCAACGGTTCGTGCATATCTTAAAGATGGCGAAAGCTATTCTTGGGTTGTAGAAACTGAGCTGAATTGGTGGCAGACAATACTTGTTACATTTGGCATAGGTTTATTCTTCTTTCCTTTCTGGGTAGCAAAATAACTGTTCAAAATTAATAATAAATGAGGAATGAAATATATTGAGCAAATATTCAAAACGAAAGCCTGCTTATACAAGCAGTGTAAGTACAAAAAGTATAGTGGCTTCTTTTGCAGTTGTTGCTTTTTTTATTGGTTTTGCCATATTTGGTTTTATAGTTATAGACCTTGAACATAAAATACCTGCAACATCTGATGAAGTGTGGAAAATAATTGAAGAACAAGGCTATGAACCAAAAGATTATACCGAAGGATACCACAATACAGATGTTAGTTTTGAGCTATCCTTGATAAAATGTGTTGGTTTTGAGAAAGATGACATATTTTTTCAATTCTTCGAATTTAACAACGAAGATAATGCAATAGATATTTACGGTCAAGCTTATCAAAAAATAACGCAAACTTATAATTCATGGCAAAAGACTGAAATACAATATAAAAATCAAGGGTACCATTTGTATTTTCTTGATTCCAAAGATAAATATAATGTTGCCATATATGTCGAGAATACTGCTGTATATGCTTATTGTGATTCCGAGAATATGAACGAAATAGATAGTATACTTGATAAAATTGATTATTTGACATCTGGCAACAACAAAAAAACAGAATAAACCCTAAACAACAAAAGCGTGCGGCACCCAATTCGGATGTCGCTCGTTGCTTTTTTAGCCTCCCTTGTCTAAAGGGAGG
>JAZNQM010000161.1:0-3081 GCA_045590175.1 Acutalibacteraceae bacterium
GCTATAATATTAATTATAAGAAATGAGGTGAATTACATGGCAGAAATACTGGAAATAGTTATGATTGTAAGCTTTGGTGCTTCCTGGCCAATGAATGTTATTAAATCCTATAAAGCAAGAACCGCAAAAGGCAAAAGCATTGCATTCCTTTGCCTTATATTCTTTGGATATATCGCAGGTATAGCTTCAAAGTTTTCCAACACAGCATACATGGCTGCGTTTTCGGAAAAATGGTACGTTCTCTTTTTCTACATACTCAACCTTTTAATGGTTGGAGCCGATATAATTCTTTACATAAGAAACAAACAACTTGACAAGAAAGCGGGTCAATAGAATGAAAATTTTCGAAAACATTCCCTATTGTAATAATCCACACCCGAGACAGCACCTAAAGCTTTTCCTTCCAGAAACAGCTGAATTCGACGTTTTTGTCTACATCCACGGCGGCGGTCTTACCGCAGGTTGGTATAATGATTGTAATAATTTCGCTGAAAAGCTGTGCGAAAACGGAATTGCGGTTGTAGGTCTCAACTATCGTCTTCTCCCCGATGCCTCCTACCCCGACTTCATTAAAGATTGTGCCGCTGGTGTTGCCTGGGTTAAGAAAAACATAGAGCAATACGGCAAAATGAAGCGTTTATTTGTGGGCGGCAGTTCTGCAGGTGGATATATTTCTATGATGCTTTGCTTTGACTGGAGATGGCTCGGTATGCACGGCATTGCCCCCGACAGTATTGACGGTTACGTTCACGACGCGGGGCAGCCTACCTGTCACTTTAACCTTCTCAAATCCCGCGGTATTGACCCAAGGCGTGTTATAATCGACGAAACCGCTCCTCTTTATCACATCGGTACGGCAGAAAAACTCTCCCCTATGCTGTTTGTGGTTTCAGACAATGATATGGAAAATAGATACGAGCAAACCCAACTGGTGCTCTCTACTCTCAAGCATTTCAGATACGATATGAGCAAGGTTTACTTAAAGGTTATGCACGGCACACATTGTCAGTACATCAACAAAACCCCACAGTTTGACGACGTGGTTCTGGAATTCTTCAACAATATAAAATAAAACATACAGTTAAAGCCCTTAGTTATTCTGAACTAAGGGCTTTGTTGTTAGAAATTACTTTATTTCACTTATATCATAAGGAGTGGTCTGATAAACGAAATAGTTAAGCCAATTGGAATAAAGCAGATTAGAGTGGCTACGCCAGGAAACTATGGGAGCCTTCTTTGGGTCGTCGCCGGGGAAATAGTTTTTTGGAATTTCAATGGGCTTGCCCTCCCCTACGTCGCGAAGATATTCATCGCGAAGGGTTGTAGCATCATATTCTGAATGACCTGTTATAAAAATCTGCTTTCCGTTTTTAGTGGATATTGCATAAACCCCTGCTTCCTTTGAAGAAGCGAGAATTTTCAATTCCTTATGAGCCTTGATATCTTCCGCCTTTATTGTTGTGTGGCGGGAATGAGGTACCATAAATACATCATCAAATCCACGGAGCAGCATCGAGCGTTTGTAGTCCGCTTTATGGGGGAACACGCCGAACAGCTTTTTATCAAGAGGTTGCTTATCTATGCCGAAGTGATAGTAAAGGCCCGCCTGGGCACCCCAACAAATATGGAAGGTTGAGTGCACGTGGGATTTGGTCCATTCCATTATTTCACAAAGCTCATCCCAATAGCTGACTTCCTCGAAGGGCATCTGCTCAACAGGTGCGCCTGTGATTATCATACCGTCGAAATTCAGATGCTTAACATCATCAAAGGTCTTATAAAATGCCAGAAGATGCTCCTGTGAGGTGTTCTTTGATTTATGGCTTTTCGTGTGGATAAGGGTTAATTCTACCTGCAAAGGGGTATTACCCAAAAGACGGGAAAGCTGGGTTTCGGTTTCAATCTTTTTGGGCATAAGGTTCAAGAGCAAAATTTTTAGAGGACGGATGTCCTGGGTTATTGCTCTTGTTTCGGTCATAACGAAAATGTTTTCATCATTCAGGGTTTTGACCGCGGGTAGATCATTAGGTATCCTTATAGGCATTGGTTATACTCTCCGTTTAATAATTAAAAATTAACCTTGTCAAGTGCCTGCTTAATGTCAGCAATCAAATCCTCGGCAGCTTCGATACCGCAGGAGAAACGTACTAAATCGGGCTTAACGCCTGCTGCGTGGAGCTCTTGGTCGTTCATCTGACGGTGGGTTGCACTGGCGGGATGCAGACAGCAGGTACGTGCATCGGCAACGTGGGTTTCGATAGCTGCAACCTTAAGACCCTTCATAAAGGCTTCGGCATTCTTTCTGCCGCCTTTGACTCCAAAGCTTACAACACCACAGCTGCCGTTCGGCAGATATTTCTGAGCAAGGTCGTAGTATTTACTTGATTTAAGACCCGGATATTCAACCCAGGCAATACGTTCGTCAGCCTCTAAAGCACGGGCTACTGCCATACCGTTTTCGCAATGCTTCTTAATTCTCAGATGAAGACTTTCAAGACCTAAGTTAAGAAGAAAAGCATTCTGAGGAGATTGAATAGAACCGAAGTCACGCATAAGTTGAGCGGTGGCTTTAGTGATAAATGCTCCTTCAAGACCGAATCGCTCGGTATAGGTAACACCGTGGTAGCTTTCATCGGGAGTGCAAAGTCCGGGAAATTTATCGGGATATTTAGTCCAATCAAATTTGCCCGAATCAACAATGCACCCGCCGACACCGGCACCGTGACCATCCATATACTTAGTGGTGGAATGGGTAACGATATCAGCACCCCATTCAAAAGGACGGCAATTAACAGGTGTTGGGAAGGTATTATCGATAATAAGCGGAACACCGTGGCTGTGGGCTGCCTTAGCAAACTTTTCAATATCTAAAACTGTCAATGCAGGATTGGCAATGGTTTCACCGAATACAGCCTTAGTGTTAGGACGGAATGCGGCATTAAGTTCCTCCTCTGTACAATCGGGAGAAACAAATGTGAAATCAATACCCATCCTTTTCATAGTAACAGCAAAAAGGTTGTAGGTTCCGCCGTAAATAGAGGAGCTGGAAACTACGTGGTCACCGCAGGAAGCAATATTGAA
>JAZNQM010000162.1:0-6399 GCA_045590175.1 Acutalibacteraceae bacterium
CACCCGAGGCACAAGAGCTTGCCGATAAATTGAGTGAAAAATATTCTATACCGGTTTTACCCATCAACTGCATAGATTTAACAGAAAAGGAAATTAGAGAAATTATTTCTAATGTGCTGTATGAATTCCCCATCAAAGAAATTGCAATACAAATGCCGAACTGGATTTCATATCTCCGCACGGACCATTGGTTAAAGAATGCATTGTGTGATGCAGTTCTCGCTTCCTGCAAAAAAATCACAAGGATAAGAGAAATCAAGCATTTAATTAAAGACATTAAGGAATGTGACTACGTAGAAAATGCCGACATCGGTAAAATTGATTTGGGAAGCGGTTGCACAGAAGTTGAGGTGAAACTGGATAACTCTCTGTTTTATAAGATAATTACAGAAATCAGCGGCTTAAAAATCGACAGCGACGAATCTCTTATCAACAACATAAAAGAATTGGCCGAAATCAAAAGAGATTATGACCGTTTCCGCGATGCAATAAATCAGGTTGAAGCTACAGGGTACGGAATTGTTATGCCCACCATCGACGAACTCACACTGGAAGAACCTGAAATTATGCGCCAAGGTAGTCGCTACGGTGTCAGATTAAGAGCAAGTGCACCATCAATACACCTTATGAAGGCAGATATTACAACAGAGGTCAATCCCATTGTCGGCTCAGAAAAACAATCTGAAGATTTGGTGATGAGTCTGCTTAAAGATTTTGAGGAAGACCCAATCAAAATCTGGGATTCAAACATATTTGGAAAATCCTTGAACGAGCTTGTGAACGAAGGGTTACACACAAAACTCGCTCGAATGCCCGAAGATGCCAGAGTGAGACTTCAGGAAACTCTTGAAAGAGTTATTAATGAAGGTTGCAGCGGTTTAATTTGCATAATTTTATAAAGCGATACAGCAAAAGGAACTCTTTTTATGTGAAAAGAGTTCCTTTTTTAAAATTACTTATTTGGTCTTGGTTTTTTTAGTAGAACTAAAGGCTCCGTAATAAGTCTTGCCGCTAACCTTCTTATAAGCTCTAACCTTAAAATAATAAGTCTTTTTTGTCTTTAGACTTTTTATGGTCTTTTTGTTAGACTTCACGTTAAGAGACTTAGCATTTTTAAAATCTTTGTTGGTAGCATATCTAATAACATACCCGGAAGCTTTTGAAACCTTCTTCCAACTGACCTTAACGCTATTGTCACCAGCTGATAATTTGATGCCTGAGACTTGTTTTGGATTAATTGAATAGTATAAAGTTTGGGTTCCATTATAATTTCCCTTAAGTTTAACTACAATCTTGTATTTACCAACCTTCCTCGCCTTTAAAGTGCCGCTTATCACATAATGCTTTGAGGCTATCGTATTTCCGTTAGGGCTTTTGATTATCACTTTAGGTTTTATATATTTGCCATTATAGGAATACTTATCCGACGAAAGTTTAATCTTACATTTAGAAACGCTAATAGGCTTTATCTTAAAGGTTTTATAAACGGTTCCCGCATACTTATTGATGCCCTTGATGGTAACAGTCGCTTTTCCGGCATTTTTATTATTTTTATAGGAAATAGTAAAAGCAGTCCCTTTTTTAAGTGACTTATCCCCTAACTTTACTTTAACAGTAGGAGTTTGTGCTTTGCCATTGTATGTAACATCGTTGATAGAAATTTTTGCTTTAGAGATGCTGATTTTCTTAGGTATAACTTTTGTTTTGATAACTTTTTCACAAAGCAAACAAGTGTATGTTTTAACTCCTGTTTGTTTAACAGTTGCTTTTTTAGTTACAATGCCGCCATCCGACCAATGCCCTGTAGCAGGATAGGTTTCGCTTTTGTCCTCACCACATCTTTTACAAACTTTAATATATTCGCTCGCCTCAGTACAAGAACCCTTTCTATTTTCTATATTCCAACTGTGCTCATAATAAGGTTCAATACTAGTCTCTTTTTTATAATCACATTGGCTGCAAGCAATAGTTTCATAGCCGAATGCGTAGCAGCTTGGTTGAATGTATGTTGTTTCTAAAGTGTGCCCCGACGAGTTATAGTGCCAAGCCGCGTCGTAGAGCAGAGCTTCGTTTTTATAATACGAAATGTCAATTTCTGAGCGTTCCTCTAAGCTACCCTTATAAAAAACCGATTCCAGGCAATAGCACATATCAAAAGCCTGATCCCCAATCGACATTAAGCTTTTGGGCAACACAATGTCATTCAGCCATTCGCAATAGAGAAATGCAGAATCGTCAATTATCTTAACACTATCCGGCAACTCTATTTGAATTAAGGCGTGGCATCTTTCAAACGCTTCTTTACCTATGTAAGAAATGCGGCTTCCATTAAAGTCTACAGTTATCAATAAACCGCAATTTGAAAAAGTGCGGTATTTTATCTCAGTTATGTTTTTAGAAAGCTTTATCGATCTTAGGGTCCAACAGCCATAAAAAGCTCCATCCCCTAAATATATTACGCTATCCGGTACAATAATGCTATTAACATTATCACAACCCGCAAATGCGTATTCACCAATTCTTGTTACTCCATAAGGAATGTTGATTTCTTCAACTTCGCCGTGATAACTGAATGCAGAATCAGCAATTGTTTTAGTGCCTTCTCTTATATTACAAATTTTTGTTGAGCTCTGGCAAGAAATCAAATGGTCGTCAATATATAGCATTCCATCTATATAATTATCCTGATCATTCATATATAAAGAGTTATGAAAAGCGAAGTATTCAATGATTAAATCATTAGAAAGTATTGATATATCAGCAAGATTTATGCAATCAGCAAAAGCATTGTTGCCAATACGCTTTATACTCGACGGCAAAGTTATTTCACGTAACTCAATACAATCGTGAAAAGCCAACCACTCTATTATTTCCAAGCCTTCAGGAAGTTCAACTGACTCAAGAAGATGACGTTCAGTAAATGCAGCACTGGCAATAACACGAGTTCCGGGTTTTACTGTGCAAGAAGTAATATCAGCATTAGCAAACAGCAGAAGATAATCAAGATATAAAACTCCGTTTTCCCAATTAGTCTCATCATAATAATAATCAGTATATTTGAATGAGGATGCAGTAACAGTTTCTATAGAGTCGGGGATATTTATTATAGATAAATTTGAACATCCGCAAAAAGCCTCGAAGCCGATGATTTTAACGGTGTCGGGGATTGTAACTTCAGTTATGTGTGTGTCGTAAATAAAAGCCTCAGAACCAATAGAGCTTACAGTAAAATAATCAAGGGTTGAAGGAATATCTACAACAGAATCCGCACCGGTATAATCGCTAATTTCAGCGGTTCCGTCCTCCAAGATAGTATATTTAAAATTTCCGGAAGTGTGGTGTATTACATCAGTTGCAGAAACGTCTAATGATACTGATGTAATTATCAATATAATAGTAAAAAGCAAAGATATAATACGTTTATTCATTTCATAACCTCCTAAAATTTAAATATTATAAGTTTATAAATCCTCTGGGTCAACAATAAGATTTTGAATAGAGCGCATCTGATAGTCACTGTTTTTAACAAGCTTAGGATTTTTGAGCACTCGATCGGCTCCATGAAGGGCTCCGCGACGAGGGTCATCGATAAAATTAACCTTAATATCAAGATAATCCGAAAGCATTTTATCCATACCGAAAAGCCTTGCACCACCGCCGAGAAGATATATGCCGTCTTCACTAATGTCGGCAACAACATCTGGAGCTGTTTTTTCAAGAACGCTTTGACATCCCTTACAAATCATATGGAGATGATCGAGTATAGCTTCGTAAATTTCAGAGGACGATACTTCGAAGGTTTGAGGCAGTCCTGTGAATAGATGCCTTCCCTTTGCTGTAATAGTCACATCAAAATCACGCTTTACAGCAGCACCGACAGAGCGTTTTATCATCTCTGCTGTCTGACCGCCAATCAGCATATTCTTCTCCCTGCGAACAAGCTTTATAATATCATCATCAAGGTCAATTGATCCAACACGAATGGTATCGCTATGAACAACACCGCCAAGGGATACGGTCGCGATATCTGTTGTGCCTCCGCCAATATCCACAATCATACTGCCGTGTGGCTTTTCGAGATCTATCCCAAGCCCAACAGCAGCGGCGATTGTGTTTTCAATTGTGCTGATATTTCTACAACCCGCAGCTGCAACTGCATTTGCTAAGGAGTGATGTTGAACGGTTGTTACACCACTTGGTACAACAACGATTATTCTGGGCTTAATAACCCGATTGCCAAATACCGATTTAATAAAATGTACAATCATCTCTTCAGCGATGTTATAATCCGATATTACTCCGCGTTCAAACGGGAAAACAGTGGTGACGCTTTCGGGAGTTCTTCCAAACGTATCCTTGGCTTTACTGCCGAAAGAAATCGGCTCCCAAGTATCAGTATCAACAGACACACAGGAAGGTTGCTCCAAAACAATTTTACCGCCTGAATACAATACAGTTTTATATGAACCTGCGTCCATTACAATATCTGTAGGCATTTAACTTCTCCTTAATTCATCAATATTATTATGCTTTATACAAACTAACATTAACCACTACAATAAGTATACCACAAACTCAAAACATTGTCAACTCAAATGAGTTATTGACGATATATATTATCCATGTATCGTTGCAGAAAGACAATATACATCTTTGGCCCCTGCTTTACGCAATACCTTAGAACACTCATTCACTGTTGAGCCTGTGGTTATAATATCATCTATCAATAGAATTCTTTTACCTTTTATATCCTGCTTTCCGACAAACGAATATATGCCTTTAACATTCAAAGGACGCAGACTCGCCTGAGAAATTGTATGCTGAGGCTTCTTTTTGCCCGTTTGCTTAAGAAGGTGTACATAAGGTAGATTTGTTAACCTCGATATCCTTTTGGCAAGCTCATGAACTTGGTCGTATCCCCTGCTCATTTTGGCACTAAATCGCATTGGTACCGCTGTGACTAAATCAATATTAAATTTATCATAGTATTTAGAGTATACCGTAGCCATTTCCTCTGCAATCGGATTTGCAAGCTCCAAACGGTTTTTAAATTTGAAACTATATATGTATTTTCGACTGCCGCTTTCGTGCATAAAAGGCGCAAGACATCCCGAAAACTTAGGCTTTAGATAATCTGGCCTATAGTTGGTGTTCCCGTGACTCCACAGCAACGCAACATAATGTGGAATTCGTTTTAACTTTATTTCGCAGGCAGGACAAAACGCATCTTTTGAATTAAGCACCCTGTTACACACACCGCATCTGTTAGGAAAAAACAGATATATAAACCTATTTACTGCATCCTTTTTCATTCTGATAAAAACCTTTCCAATCCCGTATAACGTAAGGTTTTACGATTATTATCGGTCATTTCCTTAACAAGGCTTCTATCTCCGACAATTATTATTAATTCTTTAGCTCTGGTTACTGCAGTATACAAAAGATTTCTGTAGCAGAGCTTTGAAGGTGTGGAAAAAAGCGGAATAATAACACAAGGGAATTCGCTGCCCTGACTTTTATGTATCGTTACAGCATAAGATAATTCAAGCTGTGAGGCATCCTCGGTATTATATATGGCGACCTTATCATCGAATCGGACCGTAACCCTTTGGGATGCATTGTTTATATCACTGATAAAACCAATATCACCGTTATATACACCCGCTCCTCTTTCACCGTCATCACGTGTCCATTCAATATCTTAATTATTTTTAACCTGCATAACCTTGTCGCCGACTCTGAGTACGTAACCTTTAAAGTTAAGTTCATCCATATTTGGCTTCTGAGGGTTAAGATGTTTTTGAAGAAGGTTGTTAATTATTGCAGTTCCGACCGGAGTTTTCTTCGACGGACAAAGAATCTGTATATCAGAAAGCGGATCATAATCGTATGCTTTAGGTAAACGAGCAGTGCATAAATTAAGGACATAATTAGAAACGGTTCCCGGATTTTCAATATCTATCATAAAGAAATCTTTATCCTTTAAATCAAGATCAGGGTACGTGCCCGCAACAATCTTATGAGCATTAGTGATTATAAGACTTGACATTGCTTGTCTGAAAATTTCTGTAAGTTCAACAACCGGTACAACACCGGAAGCGATAATATCGCCTAAAACATTTCCCGCACCTACACTTGGCAACTGATTACTATCCCCTACCATTATTATTCGACAGCCAAGAGTCAAAGCACGAAGCAAACTTTCGAACAAAAGAGAATCAACCATAGACATCTCATCAATTATTATGGCGTCACAACTCAAGGGATTTTTTTCGTTGCGAGAGAAAACTTGTTTATCGTTTTCGTCCCACTCCACTTCCAAAAGGCGGTGAATGGTTTTGGCGTCTCTTTCGGTAAGTTCACTCATACGCTTTGCGGCTCTACCGGTTGGAGCCGCTA
>JAZNQM010000163.1:0-4862 GCA_045590175.1 Acutalibacteraceae bacterium
CTGCCTTTGCAGATGAAATTCCATCGACGAAAGGAGTTCTCTAGTGATAGCGATTATTGATTACGGTGTTGGTAATCTTTTCTCCCTTACCTCGTCATTCAAGGCAATCGGTGCCGATGTAATTGTAACAAATAATATCGAAGTAATTAAATCCGCCGATAAGCTTATACTGCCGGGAGTTGGAGCCTTTCGTGATGCCGCAAGGAAACTTCGTGAAAGCGGTATGGACAAGGTGATTCTGGAGGAGGTTGCCAAAGGTAAGCCCCTTATGGGTATCTGTCTTGGTATGCAGTTGCTTTTTGAAAAGAGCTATGAATATGGTGAACATGAGGGCTTAGGACTTATCAAGGGTGAAATCAAGCCCTTCAACGGAGCCATCGACAATAGCTTAAAAATTCCCCATATTGGTTGGAATGCAATTGACGTAAAGCCAGAATGTCCGATTTTTAAGTATACAAACAGCGGCGACCACGTGTATTTTGTCCATTCCTTTTACGCTGAACTGTCGTCGGTTACTGTTGCCTCGGCAGAATATGGTATCCATTTTACCGCTGCAGTAGCTGAAGGCAACGTTTACGGGTGTCAGTTCCACCCCCAAAAAAGCGGGCAGGTGGGACTTAATATACTTCGCGGTTTTAACGAGTTAGGAGATTAATGTAATGCTGATTTTTCCCGCAATAGATTTATATAACGGCTGTGCCGTTCGTCTCTTAAAAGGCGACTACGACAATATGACTATTTATAGTCGTAACCCCCTGGAAATCGCTTTAAAATTCCAGGAGGCAGGTGCCGAATTTATTCATATGGTTGATTTAGAGGGTGCCAAGGAAGGCACCACCCCAAACATAGCTGTTGTGGAAAGTGTTGTGAAAAACACCAATCTCAAAATCGAAATCGGCGGTGGTATCCGCTCGATGGAGGTTGTTGAAAAGTATCGTGAAATCGGTGTCAGCCGTGTAATTTTGGGCACTGCTGCCGTTGAAGATGAGACCTTTTTAAAAGAAGCCATTGCAAAATACGGAGATTTCATTGCCGTCGGTGCTGATATCAAAGATGGTTTTGTGGCAATCAAGGGTTGGATTGAAAAGTCCAACATTACCTGTAACGACTTTTTCAGATACTTAAGCGATTTGGGTGTTAAAACTGTTATCTGCACCGATGTTTCAAAGGATGGCGCTATGCAGGGCACAAATCGTAAGCTTTATAAGGAGTTGAGCACCAGATTCAGTATGGATATTGTGGCTTCTGGCGGTGTGTCAAGTATTGACGATATCATAGCTTTAAGAACCTTAGACCTTTATGCTGCCATCGTGGGTAAGGCTTATTATCTCGGTGCCATTGATTTGAAAACTGCAATCGAGGTGGCTAAATGATAACTAAAAGAATAATACCTTGTCTTGACGTCAAAAACGGCAGAGTGGTTAAGGGTACTAATTTCAAAGGCTTAAGTGACGTTTCTTCCCCAGTTGAGCTTGCCAGACATTACAGCGACAACGGTGCAGACGAGCTTGTTTTCTATGATATAACCGCCTCCTTTGAGGGCAGACAGCTTTTCACAGATATATTAAAAGAGGTTGCCTCTAATATATTTATACCCTTAACGGTTGGCGGCGGCATAAATACCGTTGAGGATTTTGCCCGCGTGCTTAATTGCGGTGCAGATAAAGTCAGCGTCAACTCCGGTGCCATCAGAAATCCCGAGTTAATATCTGAAGCCGCCAAGATTTACGGCGATCAATGTGTCGTTATTTCTGCTGATATAAAGCGTGTGGATGGTGAATTCCACGTTTTTGCAAAGGGCGGCAGAGAAGACACTGGGATGGAGGGTATATCCTGGATAAAACGCTGTGTCAGTATGGGTGCCGGTGAGGTGGTTGTAAACTCCATTGATACCGACGGCGTAAAGCGGGGCTTTGACCTTGAAATGCTTAAAGCTGTCAGAGAAGCTGTTAACGTTCCCGTTATTGCTTCGGGAGGTGCAGGCGGCATTGCTGATTTTGTGGAATTGTTCAAGGAAATCCCTGATATAGATGCGGGTCTTGCTGCATCCATTTTCCACTTTGGTGAGGTGGCAATACCCGAATTGAAAGCAGAACTTAAAAAGAATGATATAATTGTGAGGTTATAAATATGTTGGATATCGAGAAACTTAAATTTGACGAAAAAGGTCTGATTCCTGCAGTGGTTGTGGATTCAATCACCAAGAAGGTGCTGACCGTTGCTTATATGAACAAGGAAAGCCTTAAGATTTCTATGGAGAAAGGTCTGACCTGTTTTTACAGTCGCTCAAGGCAAGAGCTGTGGCTTAAGGGTGAAACCAGCGGAAACTATCAGCATATAGTTTCCATTACCGCCGACTGCGATTATGATGCATTAACGGTTGTTGTAGAAAAAGACGGACCGGCTTGTCACTTGGGTGAGGACTCCTGCTTTCATAACACACTTTGGCAGAGCGAGGATAAGTCTGAATTTTCCTTAGAAGGACTTTATGAACTTTTGCAGGGCAGAAAAGAAACCTTACCCGAGGGCTCATATACTACTTACCTTTTCCAGAAGGGCACTGATAAGATCTTAAAGAAAATTGGCGAGGAATCCACCGAGGTTATTATCGCTGCTAAGGCTGACGATAAGCCTGAAACTATTTATGAAATCGCCGACCTTGCATACCATCTTATGGTGCTGATGGTAGAAAAGGGAATAAGCCTCGAGGACATTCACAGAGAGCTTGGCTCCCGCCACGTTATCGACCATAAGGTTAAGCAGGAGAAAATGACAGGTAATGATTAAATCAAATTTTCATACCCACTCCACCTATTGCGACGGAGCCGACTCTATCGAGGAAATGGTGCTGACGGCAATCGGAAAGGGATTCACCGATTTAGGCTTTTCAGGTCATGGCTTCACACCCGATGATTTAAGCTATTGTATGACCCGAGAGAAAACAGAACAGTACCTTCGGGATATCAACGCAGTTAAACTCAAATTTTCTGATAAAATCAATATCTATTGCGGTGTTGAAAAGGATTATATATCTGCCGAAAGCAATGATAAATACGATTTCGTAATCGGCTCTTGCCACTATATTCGCAAAGACGGAATATATTACTCCGTAGATATGTCGGCTGACGGTTTAAAAGCTGTTATCAAGGCATTTGACGGCGATGTTGTAGCCGCCTCAAAGGAATTTTTCAGAAACGAAGCCGATGTGGTCAGACGTACCGAGTGCGACATAATCGGTCACTTTGATTTGATTTCTAAGCATTTCTCCGCTTGCGGTATTGAGGTTACACCTGAATATTTGAAACACGCCGAAGAGGCGGTAGATGCCCTTGTCCCTTACGGCAAGCCGTTCGAGATCAACACTGGAGCTATCGCCCGTGGAATTGCTCACGGAATCTACCCCTCGGTGGAGATTCTAAAAATGATTTTCGATAGAGGTGGTAAAATCACTCTTTGCAGCGATTGTCACAACAAACACTTCCTCGATTGCTATTTTAAAGAATCCTTGGAACTTGCCAAGGAAATCGGCTTTAAGTCAATAATTTCTCGTCACGGCGACAACTTCGAGGAATTCTCTATTGAAGAGTTTAATGCATGACATCAACGAGCTAACGGGTTAGGTTTATCGGATTAGCGTACAGACTATCGGAGTTCTCTTTTTACTGTTGTACACAGGTTGAATTGTTAAACTTTTACGCTTATTACAGTTTGTTTGTTTTTAAAACGCGTTTCAATAGTAACAAATTATGCTCGTGGTTTGTTAAAACAGTACATCGTTTTGCATTTTAAAACTTTAATTTTTTTTTGCAGAATACATCTAATATAAAAATATTATAAAAACACAAAAAATGTATTGAAAAATACAAAAAGATATTATATAATAGATATGTGCGTTTATGTGCATAAAGGAAGGAGTTGTATATTGTGAAAGTTATAAAAAGGTATATTGCGTTTTTAATCTCTGTTTTGCTTCTTGCTTCCAGTATGTCGGTTGGCTTCACAGCATTTGCTGCAGAGCTCACAAGCCTTAACGGTATGTGTATGGAAGATATCCAAAAGAACGATGCCAATATTGGTACAGCAACCCACTATGAGTATCAGTGGAATCCCCAAAAGAACTGGGAAGAGCTCCAGTCCTTAGCAAGCGAGGGTACTGCAGAGCTTAACTTCAAAAACGTTGAATCTGCAATCCACACCCACACAGGAGACGGAGTCTACACCTCCAAGGCTTCTGAGTCTTACAAGAAGGTAACCGAAGTTAACGGTCTCGGTGCAGACGGCAACAGTTATAAGTGTGATAACGGCACCTTCTTCTCTGCCGAGGTTCAGACCCTTTATTCCTGTAGCAACGCTGCTACCCACGCAGAGGGCTGCGACGGTACTTGTACCAGCAGGGCAGACGTTGTAACCAAGCAGCACGGCTGGGACAAAGACGGCTACTACTATTACGACTACTACAACGAAGATGGCAACGGTTTAGTTCACACCTTTGGTGCAGACGTTAACTGGAGTTCCGTAAAGCTTCGTGACGAGTCTGTTCTGTATCCCCATTCCTACGAAACCTATACCTATTCTTTCCCCCGCGGAACCGTACTTAAGGACGTAGTATTGGCAAACTCCACCGGCACCGAATTCCGTAGCTCTTACTACGAGATTTATGCCACTAACGGCAAGCAGGCAAGCCTTTTCGACGAGGAAAACCGTGTAGCCGTTTATGACGGCACTCAGTATGCCTACGCCTTTGCTTCTCACTACACCTTCAACGAGCCTATTGAAGCTACATACGTAGGTGTTAAGCTTATCGACCCTGTAAGTATGGTAGATACAGGTCGTGCAGGCACCTATTACAATGCCGCACGTAT
>JAZNQM010000164.1:0-13701 GCA_045590175.1 Acutalibacteraceae bacterium
AAGCCATAATTTCTTCGCCGTATTGCTTATCCGGAACACCGATAACCTGTACGTCGCTTACCTTATCACAGGTATAGATAAACTCTTCGATTTCCTTGGGGTAAATATTTTCACCACCACGAATAATCATATCCTTAAGGCGACCCGTAATAAGATATGTTCCGTCAGGTCTGCGACAGGCGAGGTCACCTGTGTGGAGCCAGCCGTCTTTGTCAATCGCCTCTGCAGTGGCTTTAGGCATTTTATAATAGCCCTTCATTATATTATAGCCGCGGGCAACAAACTCGCCGTTTGCACCATCGGGGCAATCGGCACCTGTTTCGGGGTCGATAATCTTACACTCAACGTTTGCAAAAGCACTACCAACAGTTTCAGTACGAACCTCCAATGAGTCATAGTAACTGCTCATTGTACATCCGGGACTTGCCTCGGTCTGACCATAAACAGAAACAATCTGCTTCATATTCATAACCTCGGTGGCACGCTTCATAAGGTCGGCAGGACAATTGGAGCCTGCCATAATACCGGTGCGTATATATGAGAAATCAGTTTTATCAAAATCGGGATGCTCCATCATAGCAATAAACATTGTGGGAACACCGTTAAAGCAGGTTATATGCTCATTGTGGACGCAGGAAAGTGCAGGCTTGGGTGAGAAGTAGGGCAAGGGATACAAAGTAGCACCGTGGGTCATTGATGCGGTCATAGAAAGCACCATACCAAAGCAATGGAACATTGGTACCTGTATCATCATACGGTCGGCGGTGGATAAATCCATATGGTCGCCGATGTATTTACCGTTATTAACAACATTATAGTGGGTCAGCATAACTCCCTTGGGGAATCCTGTGGGACCAGATGAATACTGCATATTGCAAACATCGTCCTTATCAACCGCAGCTGCCATCCTCTTAACCTCGTCAAGAGGCACTTGAGAAGCACGGTCAATGGCCTCGTTCCAGGTAAGACAGCCCTTCTGCTTGAAGCCTACGGTAATAGCATTTCTTAAGAAAGGCAATCGACTTGCGTGGAGAGGTTGACCCGGTTTGATGTTTTCTAATTCAGGACAAAGCTCTGCAACAATTTCGCCGTATTTGCAGTCCTTACCGCCCTCGGTCATAATGAGGGTATGGGTATCGGACTGGCGAAGCAGATATTCAACCTCATGGATTTTGTACGCAGTATTAACTGTTACGAGAACAGCACCGATTTTGGCAGCAGCCCAGAAAGCGATGTACCACTGTGGAACATTGGAAGCCCAAACAGCAACATGGGTACCTGCCTTAACACCTAAAGCAATAAGAGAACGGGCGAAGGTATCTACGTCATCGCGGAATTCACTGTAAGTTCTTGTATAGTCAAGAGTGGTGTATTTAAAGGCATATTGGTCGGGGAATTCCTCAACCATTCTATCAAGCACCTGAGAGAAGGTTTCGTCAATCAACAAATCCTTTTTCCAGACGAAGCGACCTGTATGGCTTTCATTATAGTAGAGAGTTCGTTCGTTGCGGGAGGTATCGTTATACAGCTTCATATAGTTGACGAATTGAGAGAATATAATCTCCATATCATCAAGCTCCTCGCACCAAGCAGGATCCCAGACCAAAGAAATAAAGCCATCATAATTAACAGAACGAAGTGCCAACATAAGCTCGCGAATGGGAAGGTCACCCTCACCGGCCAAAGAATATTCCAGACCCTCATCGGTTTTAACAGCATCGTTCAGCTGAACGTGTTTTATATACTTACCGAGGTTCTGAATGATTTCTTCTGAGGTTTCACCGCCGTAGAAATAAGCGGCTGACATCTGCCACAAAGCAGCAAGATTATCCGAAGCGAATATGTTAAGCAGCTCGCGAAGCTGTTTTGTGTTGGCATACATGCCGGATGTTTCAATCAGCAGTGTTACGTTCTTCTCCTCGGCTTCGGGAAGTACCGCAGCGATAACTGCTTTGACGGTTTCTTCGTCGCCATTTTCCAAAGCTCTCATACGGAGAAACGGAATATGCAGATTAGCAGCAATTGCAAGACAACGGTTGATTTCATCAACAATCTCCTCGGTCTTGCCCTTGGCGCCTAAGTCGAGAATAGCATCTATACAAGGGATTTGTATCTTCTTCTCGTACATACGTCGAAGGGTTGCCGCGGCGGCGTAATCGTGGAATGCGCCGTCTTTATCGGTAAAAAGACGGTTATTTATATTGTGAAGCTCTATACCCTGAAACTTCAAATCGGCGGCGATATCCAAGAATTCCTCAAAACTATTGTTGTGCCAGCCTTTGGTTGAAAAAGACAGTTTCATATTTTAAGCCTCCTCGTATACAATCTTATTTACAGCATTGATGTAAGCTCGAATACTGGCACCAATAATATCGGTGGAAATACCGTTGCCTGAATAAAGCTTACCATCGTTACGAAGCTTTACAATCGCCTGACCCATAGCCTCTTTACCTTCGGTAACAGACTGAATTTGGAAATCGTCAAGCTCGTAGTGATGACCGATTATCTGCTCAACTGCCAGGAAAGCGGCATCAATGGGGCCGTCGCCCATACTGATACCCTGCATTACGGTTTCACCCTTTAAGAGAGTAATCTGTGCACTGGCGGTGATGATATTACCACTGTTTACAACGTAATTCTCCAGCTTATAGGTAGCAGGCACCTGCAAAGCCACAGCCGCTACAATAGCATCCAATTCTTTTGCGCCAACATTCTTCTTCTCGGCAACTCTGCGGAACTCCTCGTAAACCCTTGCGGAATCCTCTTCTGACAAATCATAACCTAAAGCATTAACTGCGGCAATTACGGTTAACTGGCTGTCGTTCACATCGAGATGAATACCGCTGTTATCTGCTTCTGCAACAGTTACGGCAGACTTCTGATTGCTTGCATTTTCTGTGATCCACATAATCTGTTTTACAATGCGGTGAAGCTCTGTGTATTTAATAGAACTACTGAGGTCAAAGCTAACACCACAGTTCTTGATTAAATCTGCGAAAATCTCCAGGGAAATACCGTTGCCTCCAATATCGGTTTTAACGAAATCGGCACTGCTACGAACGGCTAAAACTGCAGAAGCAACAGCCAAACCGTTTTTATCATCACAGGAAACACCAACGGGAACCGAAAGTTCAGAAGCTATACCATCAATAAATGCGGCAAATTCATCAGGAAGCATACCGTCTGCAGAGTCACAAAGAGAAATGCTTGTAGCTCCTGCTTCTACCGCTGTTTTTATTGCAGAAATCAAAAACTCAGGTTCTGCTCTTGTGGCATCCACAGCACAAAACTCAACCTCTGCACACTTTTCTCTTGCGGCAGTGATTAATGCGTTAATCCATTGCAGCATAACCGGCGGCTTCTTGTGACAGGTATACTCCATACCTACGGGAGATACCGGAAGCTCAATTCTGATTAAAGGATGCTCAGCACCATTCAATGCAGAAGCCGCATCTTCAATACTTTCCATACTGCTGCCAGCAGCAACAGAAAGCACGCTGTTTTTAACAAAAGAAGAAACAGTTCTTACAAACAGAGTATCTACCCTTTTATTGCTTATCTCCGGAAGCTCAATTATATCAACGTTAAGTTTTTCAAGCTGACGTGCAATTTCAATCTTCTCCTTGAAGGAAAAAGCACTTCCCTCTTTACAAAGTGTTGCATCTGCGATTTTTACCTGTTTCATAATACCAATCCTTTCTATCATTCAGAGCCTTATTTGGCATTGGAAAAACAAAAAGCCCCGAAGAAGTTATACACTTCCTCAGGGACGAAAATAATTCCGCGGTACCACCCTGGTTGCTGACAAACAGCCACCTCAAAAGCTCCAATAAGCTTTCTGCCAAGATAACGGGGCAAACCGTGACCGCTTACTGAAAATTCAGCAGCCCTGCTCAGGAAGGAGACTTGAACTAATTACCACGCACTGTCTTGCACCAACCGACAGCTCTCTGAAGCGACACAATGAATTAGCAATAATTCCGTCAACGCATTTAAGATATTGGTATTATATCACTCTGTTTTTCCTTTGTCAACTGTTTTTTTAATCAAAAAGCAGTTTGACAAAAAACTGCAGCAGCATTTAACTATACCGCCGCAGTTTTATACTAATTTTCGTCTGTAGGAAGCTCGTCGGTTACAGGTTTATCGTCGTTATCGGTTTTACCTTCCATAATGGCGATAAAGCGTTCACCGTCGATTTTCTCATTAATAAATAACTCTCTTGCTACAACATGGAGATTTGCCATATTTGCGTTGAGGATTTCCTTTGCTTTATTATACTGATTGGTGATTATGGTTTCAATTTCTTCATCAATCATAGAGGCAACCTTATCAGAATAGTTTGGAGTTGCCGAAAAATCTCTGCCTAAGAACACTTCATCATTACCTGTGCCGTAGTTTACAAGACCAAGCTTGTCACTCATACCGAATTTAGTAACCATCTTTCTTGCGAGCTCGGTGGCACGCTCGATATCGTTAGAAGCACCTGTACAGATATCGTCAAGTGTCAGTTCTTCGGCAGCTCTACCACCTAACAAGGAGCAAATATCTTCAAGCATACGCTTTTTAGAAAGATGGGTTTTATCCTCAGTAGGTATATACATTGTATAGCCTGCCGCCATTCCTCTCGGAATAATGGAAATCTGATGCACGGGATCCTGAGTAGGCAGAAAATACGAAACAATAGCATGCCCCGCTTCGTGGTATGAAGTGATTTTCTTATCCTCGTCATTAATTACGTGAGATTTTTTCTCAGTACCCATAACAACCTTAATGGTAGCCTCTTCAACGTTAGTCTGAGTTATCGCTTTTTTGCCTTCTCGAGCCGCAAGAAGTGCAGCTTCATTAAGAAGGTTTTCGAGGTCAGCACCAGTGAAACCTGCTGTAGATTGAGCTATAGTTTTAAGACTGATATCGGGTCCCAGCGGCTTACCTCGTGCATGAACCTTTAGTATATCCTCTCTGCCCTTTGCATCGGGATAATTAACAGTTATACGTCTGTCGAAACGTCCCGGACGAAGCAAAGCTTTATCGAGAATATCAGGACGGTTGGTTGCAGCAATGACAATTACACCCTGGTTTGCACCAAAGCCATCCATTTCAACCAACAACTGATTGAGGGTTTGCTCGCGTTCATCGTGTCCGCCACCAAGTCCTGCGCCTCTTTGTCTGCCAACAGCATCGATTTCATCAATGAATATGATAGCAGGAGAATTCTTCTTTGCCTGGTCGAATAAATCCCTTACACGGGAAGCACCGACACCAACATACATTTCAACAAAGTCAGAGCCTGATATTGAGAAGAATGGCACACCCGCTTCACCTGCAACAGCTCTTGCCAAAAGAGTTTTACCGGTTCCGGGAGGTCCGACTAACAAAACACCTTTGGGGATTCTTGCACCGAGCTCATTGAACTTTTGAGGATTCTTTAAAAATTCTACTATTTCCGAGAGCTCTTCCTTTTCCTCATCAGCACCTGCGACATCGGCGAAGGTTGTTTTTCTACCGTCATCAGAAGGCTTTTTGATTTTTGCCTTGCCGAATCCCATTATTTTATCTCCGCCGCCCATTGTACTCATTCTCTTCATAAAGAAAAAGGTGAGGAAAAGCATAATGCCGATTAAAAGAAAGCTGGGAGCCTGACTAACAAGCCAGGAGGCACTGCTACCGCTGGCATAGTCGAACTTAATGAGGTTCTTGTCGTTATCTTTGTTTTTGATATTGTTTTCAACTACACTATCGTGAATATCATTTATAAAAATACTGACATCCGGTACACGATATACGTAGGTCTTCTCCCCATCTTTTCTTAATTTGTACTTCAAGTCGCCGCTGTATAAATTAAGATAGTATTCAGAAACTTCATTGTTCTCGAACATCTGTACAACTTGATAATACTGTTTTTTTGCAGTATTTTGATTGCTGAACTTTACAGCTACAACAGCCACAATCAGTACAATAGGGATCATTATACTAATCAGAATTCTTTTAAAATTGCCTTTCAAACAACTACACTCCTTAACTGAAATCAGTTATATTATAAACAATTATGTTTTTAGAATCACTCGTAACCTTAACTCTTTCATCAATGCCAAATAAATTCGTGAATATAATGCCCTCGGCATCCTCCACAATAAACATAGATGATTTTTCCGCTAAGCTCGGCTTTTTCTCACCTATTAGTTTTCTAAGAGATTTGGTAACGTTTCTGAAGGCGGGACGGTATTTATCCCCTTCTTTGCGACTTCTGACCGTGATACTGCCAACTATTTTATCACAGTCTATTGAATATTTGAATAACAAATTGTTAACATTTTTTAATTTTTTGAATTTTTCGACCGTTATATCAGTAAATACTCCGACAGGTAATTCATCTTTTATAAGCGAAAATCTCTCTTTTGAAAAAAATTTATCTTCAAGCAACTGCTCAGCTATAAAACCTTGCTTAATTCTGTGAAAAATAAGATTATTCGGCAATGTGGCTGCCGCAATTGCACCAGATAATGCTTTATCCATTTCCTCTATGTGATAATTATCTGATTCGATACCGATAGATTTGCAAAAAGAAAGTAATACCCTATGTCGAATATTTAAAGGATATTCAGTAAGTTGGGGTGAAACACATTTATCAACTACACAACGATCGAAAACCTCAGCAACAACCGTTTCCAAATAGGCATTGTCATCTCGCAAAACAGAGGTAACCCGCGAAATAGTATTTTGAAGCGAAGGATTTATTCCTTTTAATACAGGAATAACATTGTGTCTGATTTTATTTCTTGTATAATCGTCACTGTCGTTACTACTATCGTTGACATAGCGTTGACCTTTAGAGGAAAGAAAAGCGAGTATCTCTTCCCTGCTGCATTCGATCAGAGGTCGGATGATGTTATCGCGGACGGGAGGAATGCCGCAAAGACCTTTTAATCCGGTGCCGCGGCACAAATTCAAGATAACAGTTTCAGTATTATCGTCGGAATTGTGGGCAGTGGCAATTAATCCCTTTGTATGTTTCGCAAAAGCTTCATAACGCAATTCACGTGCACAAAGCTCAACGCTTTGACTACGCTCTTTTGCAGTACCGATGACATCAATACTTTCCACAACACAAGGCACAGACATTTTATCACACAATTCTCTGACAAACTGTTCGTCTCTTAAAGATTCATCGCCCCTTAAATTATGGTTAATATGAACTACCTTTAAGTTATATGAATATTCACTCTGCAATTCTACAAGTGCCAACAGCAAAGCAACCGAATCCGCTCCACCGGACACTCCAACAGTTATTTCGGTGTCACAGATTGGCATATTGTACTTCTTAAAAGTTGTTTTAATTTTAGAAATCATTTAATGAATGCCATCCTGTGCGGAGAATTTGGTGAATTGACCATCCCAGTGCAAATCAACAGTAGCAGTTTCACCATGACGGTTTTTAGCAATAATACACTGAGCTTTGTTTTGGTCTGTGGGTTGTCCGTCTTCGTTTTTATAGTATGCTTCTCGATGAAGAAACATAACAATATCAGCATCCTGCTCGATAGAACCGGATTCTCTGAGGTCGGACAAAGCAGGAATATGCGAACCTCCCTTTCCCTCTGTACCACGGTTAAGCTGAGCACAGCAAATAACGGGAATGTTAAGCTCTTTAGCCATGATTTTAAGATTTCGAGTTATATCTGAAACTTCTTGCACACGGTTTTCTTTAGCCTGAGGAGAACGAAGAAGACCGAGATAGTCTATCATAACTACATCACAAGCACCATTCATTCTTCTTACCTTAGCCTTGATTTCCGGTACGGTTATACCTGAGGTTTCATCAAAATATATTGGTGCTTTGCTAAGACGTTCACTGGCGATACCGAGGTTAACAAATTCTTCGTGGGTCAGCTGACCTGTTCTTAATTTTTCACTCTTAATACGAGCTTCATCGGAAAGCATACGCTGAGCCAACTGATCGCGGGTCATTTCCAAAGAGAAAAAACAAACAGTCTTATTACTGCCTAAGGCAACATTTTTGGCAATGTTCAAACAGAAAGAGGTCTTACCCATACCGGGACGAGCACCGATTATGATAAGGTCGGATTTGTTAAGTCCGGTTGTGTATTTATCGATAGGACCGATACCGCAAGGAATACCAATATAATCTTTACGGGTCTCTTCATTAATCAATTTGCTGATTCGAACAAAGGTTTCGTTATTCATAACATCAGCAATGTGGCGAAGTCCTGCAACGTCTTTATCCTGGCGGATGTCGAAAATCTTTTTTTCGGCATGGTCAAGCAAAAGACCCGGATCGGTCTTTCCTTCCTGTGCATCATCAATAATTTCGCGAGAAGCAAGAATCAAGGCTCTTACGGTATACTTCTCCTTGATAATCCCTGCATACACAGTGATGTTAGTAGAAGAAGGAACCATCTGTACTAACTGAGTAAGATAGGATTTACCGCCCGCCTCATCATAAACATCGTTCTGCTTAAGCCATTCCAAGACGGTAACAGGGTCAATGACCTTGTTGAGCTCAAACATATTGAGCAGAGTTTCAAATATCGACTGATGCTGAGGAACATAAAAATGAAAAGGTTTAAGCGAATCCGCAACCAAAAGTATGCTCTTAGGATCTATGAGTATAGCGCCTAAAACAGATTGCTCAGCTTCAAGAGAAAACGGTAGATTTGCACCCTCAAAGTCCATATACTTTGTATCAGCCATAATTATTCCTCAACTCTAATTTTTAAATTGGCGACGATACCGACATACAGCTTAACTTCAACGGTATAATCACCATAAGATTTAATGTCTTTCATAACAATCTTGCGACGGTCAAGTTTGATGTCGAGATTCTTTTCTATTTCAGAAGCAATTTCCTTAGAAGTGATTGCACCAAAAAGCTTACCGCTTGCACCCGCTTTGGCTTTAATGGTGACATTAGCTTTGTTCAACTTATCAGCAATATCCTGAGCTTCCGCCTTCTCTACAGCAATATGATGTGCTTTAGCCTCTTCGCGGCTCTTAAGCTCACTTAATGTGGAATTATTAGCTTCTACCGCCAATTTCTTTGGAAAGAGGAAATTACGTGCATAGCCGTCCGAAACATTTACAAGCTCGCCCTTTTTGCCGTGACCTTTTACATCTGCAGTTAATACTACCTTCATATTTAACTCTCCATTCCTTGATTTAAATTTGAATTATAACTATCTATTGCATCCTTTAACATTTCGGTTGCAACATCATAATCTTTAGTTGTTATTTGACAAGCCGCCATATTTCTATGACCGCCTCCACCCAGAGCTTCCATTATAAGCTGCACATTAATCTCACCGTAAGAACGTGCAGATATATTAATGCCGTCTGAAATCTTACACATAACAAAAGAAGCCTTGACCCTTTCAAGATTAAGTAACTCATCGGCAGCTTGGGAGGTAGCGATGCGAGTGATCTCATCCTCTATATCATCGAAGGAAATCGCACATTTTCCATATACCTCAGCTCTCGAAACAATAGAAGATTTCCTTGTGTATATTCCGAAACTACCCGAAAACAGTTCTTTGACCTTAACGGGATTTGCACCGCATCTTCTAAGATATGCACAAGCCTCGAAGGTCCTGACACCTGTGTGAAGACAAAGATTTTTTGTGTCAAGCATTATACCGGATAACAAAGCATCTGAAACTAAATCGTCAGGATTATAGCCAGCCATATACTGTATCAGTTCAGTTACCATTTCGCAGGCTGATGAAGCAGCAGTTTCGTGGTAGAAAATCACGGCATTATCAATAGCATCCACCGCCTTGCGATGATGGTCGATAACTATCACATTTTTGCACTTGCTGTATATATTTGGATTTTCAAGAAATCCTGCACGATGAGTGTCCAGAACAATAAGTAATGTTTTATCGGTAATGACATTATCCAAATCGTTTCCCAAAGTAAGTACGCAATTCTTGTCTTCCGCTACGATTCGTCTGTGCAAACCCGAAGCCATTGTGCGGTCTTGGTCGATGATAATGTAGGAAGATTTACCCATGGATTGAGAAACCTTTGACAAAGCATAAGCCGCACCGATGCAGTCTAAATCTGAGAATTTATGTCCCATAAGCAAAACATTATCTGAAGCCGCTATCATCTCGACCAATGCTGAGGATAACACCCTTGCCTGAACTGTATTCCGTCTTTCAACCACTGCAGATATTCCGCCAAAGAACTCATAATCGTTGCCTTTGGACTTTATGGCTACTTGGTCTCCACCACGACTTTGTGCCATCTCCAAGCCCTGCCTGCAAAAATACTCACACTCAGATAAATCTTTTCCACCTTTTCCTACACCGATTGATAACGTAACTCCACCATAGTTATCGGACTTTAACTTTCTTACAGAATCCAATATATTGAACTTATTGGATTTGAGTTTGTTAAGTGAACGTTCATCGGTCAAAACAAAGATATATTTGTCGTTTCGATTAATGCTTATACAATTAATGTCGCTGAGCCAATTTTCGATTTCCTTGTGTATTGCACTTCTGAAAGAGGTCTTTTCACTATCCTTACAATTACGCATCACTTCACTGAAATTATCGGTTGATATTATCATTACCGCAGGACGGGCTGCAAGGTATTCTCGAGCGGCTCTTTTAAGATTTGTATTTTCAATGAAATAAAAAAGCTTAAATTCTTTTTTGTCCGAATTGATGTCGGTGTAATAGACGCTGAATTCTTTTCCGTTGAATTTAATCTCTGCCGATCCTTTTTCCGAAATCGTATCTTTGTTGATGCCCAAAAAATCGTAAGCATTCTTTCCGTAACAATCCGATGCTTTAAGCTGTTGCTCAAATTTAGGGTTGTACCACAAAATCTCATCATTGTCGGATATATATAAGACCGGAAGATTGAAGTTCTCTAAAGCAGGAGAACTTTGACCGGCAGCTTCTTGCATATACGTTATGAATTGCTTATAAGACTTTTGTAAATTTATTACATGGAAAGCCACTATTGCAACTCCACATAAAGTTATGAACAAAGATACAAGCATCAATCGGATATTGATAAAAGCCAGCAACAATGTGTTTAACGCAAGAAAAAGCAAAAGTATAAAATACGTCAACAGATAACTTTGATGAAATCCGTTATTTCGCTTCATTTTGTTCACTCCTTTAAAAAAATTAAATCTGCATTATTATAGGCAATATCATAGGATTGCGTTTGGTTTTTTCATACAGGAATTTTGAGGTGTCATCGCGAAGCCTTACCTTGATGGAATTCCAATCGGTAACGTGTCTATCGTAGCAACGCTCGAGCGTTTCACAGGCAACTTCACGAACTTCGTCAAATAGCTGTTCGGACTCTTTTACAAATACAAAACCGCGCGATATAACCTCGGGACCTGATACTACTTCTAAAGTTGATGAATCCATAGTTACGGTTATTATAACAAGTCCATCCTCAGCAAGATGCTTACGGTCACGGAGAACAACGCTGCCGACGTCACCGACTCCAAGCCCGTCAACCAAGACTCTTCCTGCAGGTACGGTTTCGACTACTTTCATAGTTTCGTTTTTAAATTCGATAACCTTGCCGATTTCACTAATTAAAATATTATCCTCGCTCATACCCATCTGCATAGCAAGATTAGCGTGCTTAAACAAATGCTTTTGCTCACCGTGGACGGGAATAAAAAACTTAGGCTTAACAACACTTAACATAAGCTTCAGCTCTTCCTGGCAGGGGTGACCGGAAACGTGAACATCGTACATTTTTTCATATACAACATTAGCACCGATTTTGATAAGTTCATTAATAACCTTACCTACCAGTTTCTCGTTACCGGGAATAGGAGTGGCAGAAATGATTATCATATCGTCGGGGTCAATGCCGATTTGACGATGGTCGCCGAAAGCCATCCTGTGAAGTGCCGACATCGGTTCTCCTTGGCTGCCTGTTGTTATTATTACTATTTCGCCCGGAGTGTAATGTCTTACCATGTCAATATCGATAAGCACACCGTCGGGAACATCTAAATATCCTAATTCTTCTGCAACAGCAACAGCATTTATCATACTGCGACCTGAAACCGCAACCTTTCTGTCGCAATTAACGGCTTCATTAATAATCTGCTGCAGACGGTGAATGTTGGACGAAAAGGTAGCTACTATTATACGATGACCTTCCGCAGTTCTGAACAGATTAGAAAAGGAGCCTCCAACCACTTTTTCGGAAGCTGTGTATCCTGGACGTTCTGCATTGGTAGAATCAGATAATAAAGCTAATACACCTTCACCGCCAAGCTCAGCAAAACGGGCAAAATCGATAACCTTTCCGTCGATCGGAGTGGTATCAATTTTAAAGTCACCGGTTTGAACAACGGTGCCGGCGCCACATTTTATTGCAAATCCGCAGGCATCGGGAATGGAATGATTTACGTGAATAAATTCAACAGAAAATCCGCCCAATTTAACAACATCGCCGGTACTGACCGAAACGAGCTTAGTTGAAGCTAAAAGATTATGCTCTTTAAGTTTGCCTGATATAAGTCCGATTGTAAGCCTGGTTCCATATATCGGAATGTTCAATTCCTTTAACAGGTAAGGAATGCCACCGATGTGGTCCTCATGGCCGTGACTGACTACCAGACCTCGTATCTTATCCTTGTTCTTTACGAGATAACTGAAATCAGGAATAACGATATCCACACCGGGCAAATCTTCATCGGGAAATGACATACCGCAATCCACAAGCAGCATATCGTTGCCATATTCATATAATGTGATATTTTTACCGATTTCGTTTAGACCGCCTAAGGGAATTATTCTGAGCGGTAATGCCGGTTGTTGTTTTTCTTTTTTTACTGTAGCAGATGTATTTTTCTTAGGCGAATTTTTTCTTTTGGAATCTTTAGACTGTGCTGTTGTTGATGATTTGCGAGTGGGCTTGCTCCAGGTCTGCTTTACAGACTGATTTTTTGAAATTTTACTACTTGTCTTATTTACTTTTTTCTGTTTTTTAATCTGATTATTTTCTTCGTTTTTTACGCTCTTACTTGATTGCTGAGCCATACAGTACCTCCTATTTTAAAGCTATGTAAAAATATTAAAATTCAAACTACATAATAATACAAATACAATTTTACATATTATTCCTCCTGTTGTCAAGTAAATTACAATATTTATACATAATTATTGACATATTTAGCTGTATCAATACCAAGTAACAATACAGTGTTAAAAAGAATATCATAATAAAGAATATCCTTTTAAGGAATATTGACTATATGATAGGATGGAAATTATGTATTTGAACCAACTGCAAGAGGGAGAAACAGCTAAAGTCACAGACATACACCTCAATGGCGACATACGCAGACGTTTGCTGGATTTGGGTTTGATTATAGGTACGGATATTAAATGCGTTTTAAAAAGCTGTCACGGTGATCCGATTGCATACAGAATCAGAGGTGCACTAATTGCACTCAGAAATTGTGATGCAGAGAAAATTCAAATCAACAAGGGGTGATATGATGGGGTTAACAAACGATTCAACCGGCACAAGAACACACAACTCAAATAAAGTATACGACAACTACGATATCGCCGTAGCATTAGCAGGAAATCCAAATGTAGGCAAAAGCACGTTGTTCAATGAGTTGACAGGACTTAACCAACATACGGGGAATTGGGCGGGAAAAACCGTCAGCAGTGCTCAGGGTAT
>JAZNQM010000165.1:0-3137 GCA_045590175.1 Acutalibacteraceae bacterium
TACATTAACTCTTCAATTATAATTCAGCTTCTTTGTGTAGCTATTCCCGCTTTGGAGAGACTTTCTAAAGAGGGTGAAGAGGGTCAGAAGAAGTTAGCACAAATCACACGTTATGCTACTATTATATTAGCTCTTATTCAGGGTGTAGCATTCTACATTTACCTGAAAAACAGCGGTTATTTGACCGTTAAGGGCACAGCAGCCACAATATTTGCAGGATTCGTTATCGTGCTTGCGTTCACTGCAGGCTCGGCACTTGTAATGTGGCTTGGCGAACAGATTGACTCAAAGGGTATCGGAAACGGTATTTCCATTCTGCTCTTCGCAGGTATTCTTTCCCGCGGTCCTCAGGCTGCAGGTGCTTTGGTTGAGTATTGGAAGATGGGTCAGCAGTTTGCTGTTATAGGAATTTTAGTTGCTTTCTTGGCTGTTATCACATTCGTTGTTTGGATGACAGGCGCAGAACGCAGAATTCCCGTTCAGTACGCTAAGCGTGTTGTAGGTAACAAGATGTATGGCGGTCAGAACACACATATTCCGATTAAGGTTAATATGTCAGGTGTTATGCCCATCATCTTCGCTTCCTCAATTCTTATGCTTCCCACAATGATTTTGGGCTTTATGAATAGCAAACAGCTCGGTTCTTCCTTCGCTAAGTTTTTAAATCTCTTTAGCGTTCAGGGAATTTTTTACGCAGTGGTTTATTTCTTAATGATTATCGGATTTGCTTACTTCTATGCAACCATCCAATTTAATCCTGTTGAGATGACCAACAATCTGCGTAAAAACGGCGGTGCTGTCCCAGGTATTCGTCCTGGCAAGCCCACATCTGATTTTATTTCGAAGATTTTGTCAAGAATTACCTTAATGGGTGCACTTTTCTTGAGTGTCATCGCAATTCTTCCTATTGTTATAGGAAATGTAGGTAAGATTAACGTTTCCTTAGGCGGTACATCTGTACTGATTATGGTTGGCGTTGCTCTTGACACTGTTCGTAATCTTGAATCCCAGATGATGATGCGTCATTATAAAGGATTCCTTGATTAAAAGGGAGTAACAGATGAAATTAATACTTTTGGGAGCTCCGGGTGCCGGCAAAGGCACCCAAGCAGAGATTATCTCTGAAAAATATAACATTCCCACCATTTCGACCGGCAACATTATCCGTGCTGCGCTCAAAAAAGGTACTGAAATGGGTTTAAAGGCTAAATCCTTCATTGAGGCAGGAAACCTTGTTCCTGATGATGTTGTAATCGGCATCATCAAGGAGCGCTTGGCTGAAAGTGACTGTGAAAACGGCTACATTCTTGACGGTTTCCCGCGTACAATTCCTCAGGCTGAGGCGCTTGACCAGATGGGCTTCGATATAGATGTTGCTTTATCTATTGAAGTGGCAGACGAAGAAATCGTTAAGCGTATGTCAGGAAGAAGGGTTTGCGAAAAATGTGGAGCCAGCTACCACACAGAATACAAAAAGCCTCAAGTTGAAGGTAAATGTAATTTATGTGATGGCAACTTGGTTATACGCAAGGATGATGAGCCTGAGACTGTCAAGAACAGATTAGAGGTTTATCACGAGCAGACCGAGCCTTTGAAAGAATATTACAAATCCTGCGGTAAGCTTGTTTGCGTTGAGGGTCAGGACGAGGTTAGCGATACAACCCGACTTGTGCTCGACGCATTGAGGTAGTAGGATATGATAGTGCTGAAAACCGGCCGTGAGCTTAAAATTATGCGTGAAGCTTGCAGGATATCGGCCGGAGCATTAAAAATAGCAGGCAGGGCGGTAGAGCCGGGGGTAACCACGGCCGAGCTGGATAAATTAGCTGAGGATTATATTTTAAGTCAGGGAGCAATTCCTAACTTCAAAAACTATCACGGCTATCCTGCAACCGCCTGAATATCTATAAACAACGAGGTAATTCACGGTATTCCTTCCCGCAACAGGAAATTAAAGCAGGGGGATATTGTCAGTATTGACCTTGGTGCCAAGTTTGAAGGTTTTCACGGCGACAATGCCGCCACTTTCGCTTGCGGAGATATATCCGACGAAGCGAAGCGGCTGATGGACATTACAGAGCAAAGCCTATATAAAGGAATTGCGGCTGCGGTGTCAGGCGGCAGAATCGGTGATATTTCGAATGCGGTGCAAAGCTTTGTGGAAGCAAACGGATTTTCAGTGGTCCGCAAATTCGTGGGTCACGGAATTGGCACCGAGCTTCACGAAGCACCGGAGGTTCCGAATTTCGGGACTGCCGGCAGGGGAGTACGGCTAATGCCGGGTATGACGCTTGCCATTGAACCGATGGTTAACGCCGGAGGATTTGATGTTAAGATTTTGCCCGACGGTTGGACAGTGCTCACAAAGGATAATTCGCTTTCCGCTCACTTTGAGCATACGGTTGTTATAACCAATGACGGTCCTAAAATTTTGACTCTTTGTGAGGTTTAATATGATAGGGCAGATTGTGTGTTCAAAAAAAGGGCGTGACAAGGGCTACTTTTTGGTAGTTGTAGCGGAAACGGACAATGCTGTTTACGTGTGTGACGGCAAAGAACGTCCGCTTGAGCGTCCCAAGAAAAAAAATGTAAAGCATTTATCTTTTACAAGTACTGTTTTGAAAAAAGACTGTTTTAATACTAACAAACAACTGCGGAAATCCCTTGCGATTTATCGGGGTACCGCCGAAAAGGAGAGAAACTAAATGTCTAAACAAGATATGATAGAGCTTGAAGGCGTCGTTGTTGAGGCTATGCCTAACGCAATGTTTCAGGTAGAAATACCGGGTGGACATAAGATTTTAGCCCATATTTCAGGTAAGCTTCGTATGAACTATATACGAATTCTTCCGGGAGATAAGGTTACAGTTGAAATGTCACCCTATGATTTGACTAAGGGACGCATTACCTGGCGTTCCAAATAATGTGATTTTAAATCACGCTGTTAAAATTTAAGGAGGCAAAATCGAATGAAAGTCAGACCTTCTGTTAAAAAGATTTGCGAAAAGTGCAAGATTATCAAGCGTAAGGGAAAAATCATGGTTATCTGTGAGAATCCCAAGCATAAGCAACGTCAAGGTTAATTGGATTTCGCAAATGGCGGTAAATCCGCCATACAAGAAAAAATGGAGGTGCTT
>JAZNQM010000166.1:0-6074 GCA_045590175.1 Acutalibacteraceae bacterium
CAAGACCTGTGATTTGTTCCATACATTTCTCCCTTTCTTTTTTTGATGGGGGAACGAAAAATAAGCTCGCCCCAAAGTACGACTTTGAGACGAGCTGTTAAAGATTTACCAACCCGCGGTACCACTCAAATTGCAGCAGAAGCCGCCACTCTTGGAGTCTATCAACCCCTATGCCTTTACGCAGCAATCACGGAGAGGTTCTACTAAACACATGTGTCTTTCTTCCTCTCGGCTCAGAAGCTACAAACAACGGATTTTTTCTACCAACTCACACCGACCGTTGGCTCTCTTTGAGAAAAATAAACCGCGCACTCTTCTTCAACGCCTTTATTACCTTGAGATAATACCACACATTCACCCAAAAGTCAAGAGAAATATTAAATTTTTGTAATATTTTACAGCTTGTTTCTCTGAATCTTACCGCTGATGGTCTTAGGCAATTCATCCTTAAATACGACAATACGGGGATATTTATAAGGAGCTGTGTGTTGTTTTACATAATTCTGAATCTCTTTTTTCAGTTCTTCGGTAGGTTCGGTACCCTTGACCAAAACGACGCTTGCTTTAACAACCTGACCTCTCACCTCGTCGGGAGCGGCAGAAACACCGCACTCCAGAACGTAGGGAAGCTCCATGATAACACTTTCGATTTCGAAGGGACCGATGCGGTAGCCCGAGGATTTAATAACATCGTCAACACGACCAACATACCAGATGAAGCCGTCTTCATCTCGCCAAGCAGTGTCGCCTGTGTGATAGTAGCCGTCATGCCATACCTCGTCGGTTGCTTCCTGATTTTTATAGTATCCTGCGAACAATCCGCAAGGAACTTTATCGCTGGTTTTTACAACGATTTCACCTGTTTCACCGTCAGCCACCGGATTGCCGTCGGGATCAAGGATGTCAACATCGTATAGCGGCACGGGTTTACCCATTGAGCCAAGCTTATGAGGATTGCCCATAAGGTTAGCAATAACGAGGGTCAATTCGGTCTGACCAAAGCCTTCCATAATCTGAAGTCCTGTTGCCTTTTCAAATTGTTTGTAAACCTCGGGGTTAAGAGCTTCACCAGCAGTTGTCATATGTTTGATGGAAGAAAGGTCATACTTGGAGATGTCTTCCTTAATCATCATTCTGAGCATTGTGGGAGGTGCACAGAAGGTGGTGATATTATACTTTGCAAACATAGGCAGGATATCGGAAGCATCAAACCTGTCAAAATCGTAGGTAAACACAGCACCTTCGCAAAGCCATTGACCGTAGAGTTTACCCCAAAGAGCTTTACCCCAGCCTGTTTCAGAAATTGTGAAATGCAGACCGTTTTCGTTTACACCGTGCCAATATTTTGCGGTGATGTAGTGACCAAGAGCGTATTTATAGCTATGGGCGGCAATCTTAGGATAGCCTGTCGTACCCGAAGTAAAGAGCATAAGCATAAGGTCGTTGCCGCAAGCGGTGTTTTCGTCACGATAGAAATGAGCACTGTAAAGGTTGTACTCAGCATCGAAGCTATGCCAACCTTCCTTTTCACCACCAACAATGATTTTGTGTTTAAGTGTGGGGCTGTTCTTTTCTGCCAAGTCTACCTGATTGGAAACGTCTCCGTCGGCGGTACAAACGATTGCACTGACGTCAGCTGCGTTGAAGCGATAGTCAAGGTCGTGCTCCTGCAAAAGGTTGGTTGCAGGGATTGCAATCGCACCCAGCTTATGGAGAGCCAGGATTGAATACCAGAACTGATAATGACGCTTAAGGATAAGCATTACCCTGTCGCCCTTTTTAATGCCAAGAGATTTAAAGTAGTTAGCACACTGGTTAGATGCACGCTTTAAATCATTGTAAGTAAATCTGCGTTCGGTCTTATTTTTGTCGATATGAATCATTGCGAGTTTGTCAGGATTCTTCTTTGCTACCTCATCCACGATATCAAAGGCAAAATTGAAGCTGTCTTCGTTTTCAAAATCAATGCTTTGAAGTACGCCGTTTTCATCCTCAACGGTCTTGATAAATTTGTCGGAAACCAAGTTTGCCGCAGTAGAGTTAGCGGAAACGATGGTATCACGAACAACGTTTTCATTCTCATTTTCACCAGGGAGAACAACAGCAACAAAGAGACAATCCGCACCATCTACTGCAATCATTCCGTGGGGGGTAGAGCTGTTATAATAGATGCTGTCACCCTCGCTCAAATATTCAACATTGTCACCAATTTGAACCTTAAGTTTACCACTGATGATAAAGTCGAATTCCTGACCAGAGTGTTTGGAAAGATGTATTGGTTTATTCTGAAGGTCGGGGTTATATTCATATTTAACCCAATAGGGCTCTGCAATCTTCTGACGAAACTTGGGAGCAAGATTCTGAATGTCAATACCGTTTTCCTTGGCTGTTGCCTGACCCTTACCCTTTCTTGTTACTGTATAGGAAGAAAGGTTTGCGCTGTGACCTTCAAGCAGATCGGTTATATCAATTTCAAAAGCCAATGCGCATTTATGAATAAAACTGAATGGGAAATCTAATTCTCCTGCCTCGTAGGAATTATATTCCTCCAAGGACACTTCGGTTTTAATGGCCATCTCAGCGGCTGATATTCCGCAAATTTCACGCATTTCGCGAATTCGCACTGCCACCTCTAAAAGTTTTTGTTTTTCAACTGTTGCCATAATAATTCCTCCATTTCTAAATATAATCGGCAAATAAAAAAACCGTCTCAAAGAAAAACTTTGAGACGGAATATAAACAATCCGCGGTACCACTCAAATTGCAGCTTTGCAGCTACCACTCTTGGAGTCCAACAACCCCTATGCCTTTACGCAGCAATCACGGGAGGCGCCTACCTGCACTCTGCTATCGGACCTCCGGCTCGGAAGTGATGGGTTATGAAGAACACTTGCTATCGGATCGCACCAAACACCGACTCTCTTGGAACAGTTATTCTAAACCGTCTTCGTCACAGCCTTTGTAATTTTTCATCATTATAGCACCCTGAATTTCGATTGTCAAGACTTTTTATAAAAAATTTTTTAATAATTATTCGCTTTTTCCTGGAAGTACGCCTGGGGCTTTTTACATACAGGACAAGCCATCGGGGCTGTTTTACCGATATGGATATGCCCACAGTTTCTGCACTGCCAAATAACATCGCCATCTTTAGAGAACACCATTCCACCCTCGACGTTTTCGATAAGCTTACGATATCTCTCCTCGTGTTCCTTTTCGATTTTGGCAACATTTTCAAATTGAATGGCGATGTCTTGAAATCCCTCTTCCCTCGCCTCCTCTGCCATTCGGGCATACATATCGGTCCACTCCAAATGCTCACCCTCTGCAGCATCGTTAAGATTAGGAAGTGTCGCAGGCATTTCATCATCGTGCAAAATCTTAAACCAAATCTCAGCGTGCTCCTTTTCGTTGTGGGCAGTTTCTTTAAATATTGCGGCAATCTGCTCGTAACCATCCTGCTTTGCCTTTTCATAGTAGTACCTATACTTGGTGTGTGCCATCGACTCGCCTGCAAAGGCTTCACGCAAATTACGCTCGGTTTTAGTTCCTGAAAGATTTCTCATAGTAAAAACTCCCTTACTGTATTTTACTATAAGTATTGCCAAAAAGTTACCAATTATTACGTAATTAAATTGTTTTTACAAGCCATTCGTAAATATCGCTGAATACCGTCAGTTTGTCAACTTCGTTAAGGATTTCGTGACGGTCACTGTCATAAAGTTTTAACTCTGTATTTTCCACACCGGAAACTACAAACATCTCTTTAGCTTTTATGACGCTTTTGCCGTAATCACCAACAGGGTCTTCGGAACCGCTCACAAACAAAACAGGCAGGGACTTTGGCATTTGTGCGAGCCGCTTCTTACTGTACAGACTATCTATGCAGTTGAACATTCCATAGAAGCCATTGAGGGTGAAATTAAAGCCACACAGTTTATCGGCAATATATCTATCAACAGTCGCTTCATCGGTTGAAAGCCAGTCCATATCGGTTCTTTTAGGGTCAATTCTCTTATTATACGAGCCGAAAGCAATGCTTTGCATCAAGGAACTGCGGTGCTTATCTGATTTGAACAAAGAAATAAGCTTTGTAAGAAGCTTGCCCATTTTAACTATTAGCTGAGGCTGACAGCCTGTGCCCATTATCACGGCACCTGTCAGAGCTTCACCATATTCACATAGGTACCTTCTTGCAAAGAACGAGCCCATACTGTGTCCTAAAAGGAAATAAGGCATGTCGGGATAATCTGATTTTATTATTTCGGTGAGGGTATGTATATCGTCAAGAAGGGCTTCGGTTGGATTATCCTTGTGGAAATAACCAAGCTCATTTTCGTCGGCGACGGATTGTCCGTGTCCTCTATGGTCATTGCCAACGACCATAATACCTTTGTCACACAAAAATCCTGCAAAGTCTTCGTATCTCTCGAAGTACTCTGCCATTCCGTGCGAAATCTGCAACACGGCGATTATTTCACCCTCGGGAATGAAATTAGTTGCGTGGATTTTTTTACCATCAAATTTTGATTCATAGAAAAAACTAAGCTTTTGCAAATTGATACAACCTTTCAAAAATAGGGCTTATGCCAAAAACACAAGCCCATAATAAATCTATCTGCGTTTTTTAGGTTGCCACTTACCACCCATTTTACGGGGTGACTTGCTGCGGCTATCCCTTTTCATCTTACTCGAAGCAACACTTCCCTGTATCAAGCAATTAGGACCATTTCCGATAAGGTCGCTTCTTCCCGCCTTAATAAGAGCCTTTTTCACAAGCTCTTTATTTTCTGGCTTGAAATACTGAAGCAATGCTCTTTGCATTTGCTTTTCTTCCGCTGTTTTGGGGATGAAAACCTTTTTCATAGTATGCGGATCAAGCTCGGTATAGTACATTGCGGTTGAAATTGTACCGGGGGTGGGATAAAAATCCTGCACCTGCTCAGGTCTGATTTTTTCCTTTTTAAGGAAAAGAGCAAGTTCAACAGCATCCTTAAGGGTGCTACCCGGGTGGCTTGACATAAGATACGGAACAAGATACTGCTCCTTGCCTTGTGACTTAGTGAACCTATAAAACTCATTAGCGAACCGCTTATATGCCTCGATATGGGGCTTACCCATTTTATCAAGAACTGCGGCACTGCAGTGCTCCGGAGCCACCTTAAGCTGACCGCTTACGTGGTGAGTTACAAGCTCGCGGAAAAACTCACGGGAGTCGTCCTCTAAGAGATAGTCAAAGCGAACACCCGAACGGATAAACACCTTTTTAATACCCTTGATTTTCCTGACGCTTCTGAGAATATCCACATATTCACTGTGGTCAACCTGCAGGTTTCTGCAGGGAGTTGGGGCAAGACACTTCTTCCCCTTGCAAAGTCCGTTCTTTAGTTGCTGCTCACAAGATGGCAAACGAAAGTTGGCGGTGGGACCGCCCACGTCGTGGATATACCCCTTAAAATGGGGATTGCGAACTAAGTTTTCAGCCTCGCGGAGAACAGATTCCTTACTTCTGACTGTTATCTGTCTGCCTTGATGAAATGCGATGGAACAAAAGTTACAAGCACCGAAGCAGCCGCGATTGTGAGTTATGGAAAACTCAACCTCTTCAATTGCAGGGACACCGCCCAACGCTTCATAGGAGGGATGGTAATATCGCTCAAACGGCAGCTCGTATACAGCGTCCATCTCCTCGGTTGTCAGAGGAGGCATAGGTGGATTCTGCACAAGATATTTATTACCGTGCTGCTGAATAAGTCGCTTGCCTCTGACCGCATCCTGCTCATCATATTCAATTCTGCAAGCTTCAGCATATTTTTCTTTAGAGGAAACACAGGAGGAAAAAGAAGGCAAGGTGATGCCCTTGATACCTGTAGGATTATCGGTAAGATAGCAAATGCCCTTAATATCTCTCAGTGCAGTTACATCCCCCGTATCACGAAGAATGTTAGCAATCTCGATAGTCTGCTTCTCCCCCATTCCGAAGGACAAAATATCAGCTTCAGAATCAACGAGAACCGAAGGCATAACTGTATCTGCCCAATAATCATAATGTGCAAAGCGGCGAAGCGATGCTT
>JAZNQM010000167.1:0-15339 GCA_045590175.1 Acutalibacteraceae bacterium
GTTGTTTTCGCCCGACTTGATGGGGTTGCGGTCATCGTCGACAATAACAATTTCCGCATTGCAGGCAGGCCTGCCTATGCAATTCTTCTTGTGGTCGGGGCGGTTGAAGTTGTAGATACAAATACAGCCGCTTTCGGTACTGCCGTAGAAATTGTAAAGCCTTGTGTTGGGAAGCAGCTCGCAGATTCTCTTGCGGTCGCTTTCCATCATAGGTGCGGCACCGAACTGACAATAACGGAGTCTGTCCTTATATTCGCCCAACTTATCCTTGGTTAATTTAAGGAGAAGGGACAAGGCGGTGGGAACCAAGTCCATAGAGTTTACACCGTAGGAGTCAATGTTGGAGAAGAAAAGACCAACGTTCATAACACTGCCCAAAACCACAACGGTACAGCCGTTGAACATATTCGCATAGTAGCGGCGGAGTCCGTGGGAATGGTTCATGGGGGAAGGAATCATTTCAACGTTATCCTTCTCCATCTCCACTCCGTTGATAACATTGCCTGCAAGAGCAATATCGTTAGCGTGGGTCAGCACAATACCCTTTTCCTTGCCTGTGGTACCTGTGCTGAAAAGAATTTCACTGACGTCGGAGGCGGCAGGCAGGGCGGAAACGCTGTATAGTTCTCCGTTTTCTGCCTCAGCATTAATGCTGTCGAAGGTGAAGAACACCTCAACCTCGTAGTCATTCTCTGCGCAGGCGATAACACCCTTCGCGTGGGCACGCTGACCGAAGCCGCGGATTTTATCCACAGCACAGTTGTGCTCAACGGGTACGAAAACCGCGCCGATAAGCTGTAAAGCCAGCTCGATTGCTAAGTAGTCAATAGTCTGACATGCCTCTACCACCACAGCGTCGCCCTTGGCAAGCTGTCTTTTGTGAAGCACAGCAGCATAGCGCAGGATTTTTTCGGCATACTCTTTGTATGTAACCTTGCCGCCGTCGTCAGCTAAGCAAAGCTTGTCGGGAGTGGTTTCCGCATAGTGCAGAACCGCCTCTACAATAGAATTAAACATTTCGTTCCTCCGTTATCTTTTGACACATTAGAGTCAATCGGTTTTATCCCCCAATGGTGCTGAAAGCAGGCCACAGTTTAAGCATACCGTAGCTCAGCACACTCATAAGGATAATAACCACGATTGTGATGGGCACACCTTTCTTGAGCATATACTTAGGCTCCAGACCGTAACCAACAGGAATGGCACGGATGGAGGTGGGGAGCATATAAGAAAGGTTTACACCAATGGATGCTATGTATATATAAGGAATGGGGTCAAGCTTCAATCCGCTTACAATGCTGATTACAATGGGCATTGCAACGGCGGCGGTTGCGGTGTTACTGGTAACGTCGGAAAGAAGAAGAGTTAAGGTGATGATGGCGAATACCAAAAGGAACTCAACAGAGAAGTCAATGCTTGCCACCATATCGCCCAAAGCCTTTGCGGCACCGCTTCCGTTAATCATAGTACCAAGGGCAAGACCGCCTGCAAAAACGTAGATCAAATCCCAGACAATCTTTTTCTGGGTGCTCTTCCATTGCATAAGGCGGGTACCGTCCTTCTTAGTGATGAAGAAGGAAAGAATGGCGCAGATGATGAACACATAAGCGGGCTTAAGACCGGGAAGAAGGGTCTGATAAAACTGACGGGTGAAGGAAAGCACGGTAGCAATAAGGAAAAGTGCTAAAGACCATCCCTCTTCGGAGGTCATCTTGGGCATTGCGTTGTACTGCTCCTTGAAGTATTCCTTAGAGCCGCCCAGCTCGTCGGTCTTTTTAACGCCGATGAGAAGCATAAGAACGTTGCTGACAACCAGCACGAGCATAATGGGTAAGAAACGAACTACCCACTCGATATACATAAATTCTTCGCCGGTTACCTGCTCAAGATAGTCCACTGTTACAAGGTTCATCGCTCCGCCGAGAGGAGATGCAAGACCTCCGACACCGGCTGCATAAGCGATTGTCAGCAGTAAAAGAGAACCAATACGGCTCTTGCTGATATCATTTTCTCCGATATAGCGGAGCATTGAAACCGCGATGGGAGTCATAGCGGCACAAACCACTGCGTTAGGCAGAACTGCGGAAAGAATTGTGCAGAGAATAAACCAGAATATAACCTGATGTCTAACCTTACTGCCAACCAAGGATAAGAACTTGGCGGCAATTCTTCTGTCGAGACCTGTTTCCTCCCAGGAAGCTGTGAGGATAGAAGCACCAAGCAGGAGAAGAATTGTTTCGGATGCGTAATTTGCGATAACCGTTGCCATATCCGTTATCTGGAATACGGCATTTACTGCTATGGGAAGGAATGCAGTTACTGCGAAATCTACAGCGCCTGTAATCCACCAGAGAGCCATCCAGGCAACGGTGCCGACAGCACCGCAGGCGGCACGACCGCCCATAGCGTCAGCGGGCAAGAGAAGATAACAAAGAAGAAATAATGCCGGACCTAAAAGGGTTAATATTAATCTTTTTTTATTTTTCATTTACTGCAACTCCTCTATCATTTCCCACATAATTTCTACGGATTCAAAGTATGCGGGCTGGATGTACTCCATCGATACCGAAATATCGAAGGCGTCCTCGATTTCTGCGATGATTGTAACTACTGCCAGGGAATCCAACAAACCGTCTGAAACGAGCTTTTTCTCGTTGTCAAAGTCGATGTGAGGATACTTTTCTTTGAGCATTGCCTTTAACTGTTCCATCTTGAAAACTCCTTTATTTTAGAATTGTTCATATATAAAACTGCTTGCTTCAAATCCGGGTCCGTAGATACCGAAAACGATTACCGCAAGAAGTCCTATAACAATAACAGACCATCTGAAGATAAGGTTTTGCTGAGCTAAGGTTTTGCGAAGGGGCATTCTCTCCTGCAGCATATCCACCGCCCAGAGTACAAATATGGCAATCAGAGAAATTACCATATTTTCTGCACCGAAGTCAAGGGCTTTAATAACAGACCTGTCGAAAAGGGAGGAGATTTTGACGTCAGAAAACATCTTGCCGAACATACCGAAGGAGTCGGCTATGGTGGAGGCTCTGAAGAATACACGACCTACACAGCAAAGCAAAAAGGTTCTTGTCATCTGCCAGAAGCTCCAGCCGAAGTTGTCGGTTTTTATGCGTAGCCACTGGGTTAATTTCTGGAAGAAGGGGGCGAAAACCTGGCTGCCGATAAGGAGGATTGCGTGGAAAATACCCCAGGCAACGAACATCCAGGAAGCACCGTGCCAAATGCCTGTTATCATCCAAACTACCAGCACAGGGAAACAGGAAGCAAACAGCTCCTCGGCTCGTTTTTTGCCTTTGTTCTTATAATACTTTTTGATTTTCTTGGTGAAATTAGAGGCAGAAACGGGATAGTATATGTAATCCTTAAACCATTCCTGCAGGGAGATGTGCCATCTGCGCCAGAATTCACCCATTGTTTTCGAGAAATAGGGGTGGTTAAAGTTGCGGCGAAGGGTTATGCCGAACATTTCCGAAACACCGCGAACGATGTCTATGCAGCCCGAAAAATCGGTGTAAATCTGGATGGAATAAACCACCACCGCCAGAGCAATCCAAAGACCCGGATAGGTTTCCCACTCGTCGATGATTGTTCCGCAGAACATACCTAAGCGGTCGGCAATAACAAGCTTCTTGAAAAAGCCCCAAAGCATTAGTTGCGAGCCTTCGGCAAGGTTTTCGGATTTGAAGGAAATGCCGTCCTTGATCTGCTCCTTGAATTCGTTGTAGCGGTCGATGGGACCCTGTACCACGTGGGGGAAGTAGGAAAGGAAAACGGCATAGTAAAGGAAATTCTTCTCTGCCTTGTAGCGTTTCCAATATATATCCAGTGCGTAGCTGATTGCCATAAAGGTATAGTAGGAAATACCGAGAGGCATAATCACCTTGAAGGGGGTCAGAGTTTCCCTGTCGAAGGATTTCAGCACCGCGTTGATATTCTCGAATGCGAAGGCGGTGTACTTACAAACCGCCAAAAGGGCTATAGCGATAAGCAAGGCTATGACCAAAACTCTTTTTGCCTTCTTCTTGGCTTTTGCGCGAAGCTCTTTCTTCTCCGACATCTCGGTGCATTTTTCCAGCCGAAGGTCGGTTTTATTGTAGATACGGGAAATAATCAATCCCGCAAAGTAGGTCGCCAGCATTGTAACCAGCAGATAGGGAAGGTACTCCACACCTGCGATTATATAAAAGGCAAGGTTGGCCGCCGCCAGAACCCACACCTGCATTTTCTTACCCAGCAGATAATAAAGTGCAACTGCAAGGAGAGAAAAAGCTATAAAACTTATAGATTGATAACTCATGTCAACATTCCTCTTGAAAATTTTAGGTTAGGTTTTAACCTTCTTGCCGTTGTAGTAGGCGTCACCGTAGTATCGAGTGCCCTTTTCCTCACGGATGGGAACCAAAGCGTAATAATAAGAGTAGCCTTTTCCTGTGGTAACATCGGTATCAAGGTAGGAGGTATCTTCCCCGACGGTAAGCTTTCTCCATATGTAAGATTCCTTCTTCTTGCGATAGAGAAGATAGCCGTCGGCTTCCTCAACCTCGTCCCAGGTAAGCTCAATCTCGCCGTCCCCTACTTCAGAACGGAGCTTGGTCATACCCATATCGTAGTCTCGTTGACTTAGCTTATATTCGTAGGGCAACACCTTAACATTGGCAATATCGGAATACTCTTCCAGAGCTAAATGCCAATCGTTATAGCTTTCATCTTCACGCTTGTCCTTGAAGCCATATTTTTCAATAAGGTATTTTGAAAGATAATCAGTGAATTTAAGAGAACCGTGGATGTTGGTATGCTCGCCGTTGTAATAATCCACCTTGAGATTAAGACCGATTTCCTCAAGTTTATTTTCAAGGCGAAGGGTGTCGAAGCCTCGGGAGCTGATAAGCTCATTTACGGCATTATATCTCTCAATTCTGGACTTCTCCTCCACCGCCTGAGGAATAGTGACAAAAAGCACCTTAAGTTTTTCCTTCTCGCAGTAGTCAAGCATATCATTAATAGACTTTTCAATCTTTTCGGGCAGCTCGCCTACCTTATCGGAGGTTACATATTTATTTGTTACATTGCTGCTCCAATCCAAATAACGATGGGTGGTGCTGGCACCCTTCAGGGTTGATGGAACCATCTGGAAATCCCTTGCCCTGATATTATCCCAACGGCTGTGGAAACGAACAAAGGGGAAATAGAATTCCCAACTGTCCTCTATGGAGTATCCACCCATATAGCAAAGATGGTTTATCATCCTAAGCTTAGTAAGGGAGTCGGGCATTACATTTATAAGATTGTGAAAATGGTCGAAGGGAACGGTGTCATCAAAGACGGTATTAATGTTTACAACAAACACCGCATCCTTCTGGGTTTTTCTTGCTTCTTCAATAAGATAGCGAGACGCATAAAAGGGCTGACCGTTGCTAGAGTAGGGATAAACACAAATGCCGTGCTCCTTAAAAGCAAAGGCGGAGTTCCAGGTTGTGTAGCAGTTGCTGGAGCCTATGTACACCGCATCTAAGGAGTTCTCCCTTTCCTCGTAGAAGCCGGGGATAAACTGGGAGTCTATCTCGCTTCGACTTATCAGCACGTCCTGAGCACTGCCCACCACAGAGGCGATAACCAAAAACAGGCAAACCGCACTTACAAACTTTTTTACTTTCAAAAATTTCATTTCACATTTTCCTTATTACATATATCTGTGTTTTGACTCTAATTCCTATAACCTTATATATCAGCCTACTAACCCATAATAACCCAATATACGTGTAAATGATATCATATTTCGACCAAAATTTCAATATATTTTTTGCACTAATAATACTGCTGATATTAACGTTTTTTTGTTGCCCTTATTATATATGTGTGTGAACAAACTGTTAATGTTCTTCCAAGGTGACAAAAAAATACGCACCGAAGCCTCAGTAAGACTCGGTGCGATAAGTTGTTTTTTCTTGATTTTTGCTTGTATTTTACCCTAAAATTGCAGGTACGGTTTTCTCCTCCATAAAGGTATCGGCACCGTAAACCACAAGTGTTTCGGTAACGGCTTCCTCTGTGATTATCTCAGACACCGAGCCCACAAAAAAGCGGGGGTCGATAACGGTTACAGTGTCAAAATGGGGCAGTAAAAAGGGTATCAGACAGTTAGCAAAGGAGTCTTTTACTATCAGCAAATGCCCCTTGCCGCCGCAGTTTTCGATTTTCAGCCTGCCATAGTTTCCGCCGAGGAAATAGGCATATTTATCCTTGGTGGAAAGCTTGGACTCGTCGTAGATTCCGAAGTCAAGCTCCCTGCCGTCGGCAATGAGCTTGTAATCCCGAGGGGAGTTTTCCACATAATACACCATTTTGTCGGGGCTTGCCGCAGGGTCAAGCACCTTGGAATGGGTGGTGCCGAGGAAATTATCCTCCAGCTCCCGTCTCTCGAAAGCCTTGGGAGTCAGCCCCCGAGCCTCGCAATAGGCTATGTAGGCAACAGCGGCACCGTCGGTGGTCCAATGGTGGTCGGTTTTGTAAAAGTTGCACTCGGCATTTACTCCCAGTTTCTCGCGGATGTTGATGTTTTTGCCGTTTTGGATGGCGAAAACATCCCGATACAACTCGTCATAATCGGGAGTTGCGGCACCCTCGGGAAGAAGCCCCGAAAGAACGTCTGCCGAGGAGGGCACAAGCATAAAGCTCCCCGCCTTTTCGCCCAAAACCTTTTGGTTCTTTTTGAAAAACTCCTCCACACAGGATAGGTTGTTTCTGAAGTTCTCTGCACTCTCCTCGGAGGGGAGCTTTTTCTCAATGTAAAAACCCTTGTCACAAAGGTAAACTCCGCCGATATCCCGCTTGCCGCAAAGCTTTTGCAAGCTGGTTTTGAGCGAAATCAGCCCATCACGAAGAAGCAGTTGATCGGAATACCAACTGTTGATTTTTTTCTGCCAGTCCCCCGCCGCCACCGAGGAAAGGGTAGGCTTGGGAAACTTTTGAAGATTGCGGTTTTCGTTTTCCGAAAACTCCCTGTCGGGAGCAATCAGACTACCCACCGCAAACACCGACAGAAAAAGACAAAATACCAATGTCAGGGCAATCTTCTTCATAATAAAAACTCCGATGTTATAGGGTTTTAATGTTATTAATCGTCACCATACGGCATCTTTTGCCAATGGTTTTCGCTGATTTGACTGTAAAAAATAGGACCTACATCCCCCGATCGAATGATTATGTCGTTGGTATTTTCCTTAAAGTAAATATCCTTGAAATCCCAAATGCGACAAATCGGCTCAGATTCGAACAAAAGCTCGTCGGTTTTCTTGTCGTAAACCTTGAATATTACATAAGTTATAGTGTCGTCACCCATAATCTCAACCTCGGTAGAATCGGTTTCGACCCTTAATGCCTGGTTTTCTAACCACACTTGCTCTGACTCCAAGCCTTCTTTGGCGGTTTCAAGCGTAGTGTAGTGAAAATCAAGCAACCCGCCGAAAAAAAGTCCGACACCAACAAGCAACGCGAGAACTGCCGCACCTACAATTATAAGCACCTTTACGCTCTTTTTCATTGCGTTCTCCTTTCGTATCGGCTCGGTCTTGTCGCCCTTGCCTCGTTTTCGCAGTAGCTCGGTCTTGGCTCCCCTCTCAAGTGGAGCCGAAAAGTAGTTTCTGCTTCTATCCTCTACAACAAAGCCACAGCGTGTACATCTAAATCTGTGAAATTCGTTGTAACGAGGAGCCGATGTCAACGACCGGGCTCTTTGCCTATCGGTCGCCAAACGACAAAGCTACAGCGGATACCTCTAAACTCGTAAAATTCGTTGTAACGAGGAGCCGATGTCAAGGACTAGGCTTTGTGCCTGTCCGACATCGAGCGACAAAGTTACAGCGAATTTTACCTCTTCGGGGAGAATTTCTTTTCTTCGCCCTTAACAAGTCTTTTTATGTTCTCGCGGTGCATAAAGATTATAAGCACCATTGTAACAGCCGCTAAAATAATTTTGTATGTGTTGTCACCGTAGAAAATAAGGGTGGTGGTGAAAAGGCAGATTGCCGCCATAATTGAGCTTAAAGAAACAATTCTTGTGAGCAACACAACCAAGATGAAAAGCCCTAAGGAGATTGCCACAACCTGCCAACCGAGGAAGATGGCGATGGTTGCCGCTACAGAAACACCCTTGCCGCCGCGGAAGTTGAAAAACACAGGGAAGCAATGTCCCACTATTCCCGCAACACCCGCAACACAGACGCCGCGGTGGCCGTCAAGCAGCATACCGATAAGCATAGGGATAACTATTTTCAGCACGTCACAGCCCAGAGTTATAAGCCCCGCCTTCATGCCGAAAACGCGGGCAACGTTGGTGGCACCGGCATTTCCGCTTCCTTCCTCGCGAACGTCCTTTTTGAAGGCGAAGCGGGTGAGCAACACCGAGGGGCTTATGGAACCGCAAAGGTAGCCTAAAACAATTTCGATTATGTAATCATACCACATAACAATAAAACTCCTATGAAAAATTACATCTACATTATACTTTACACGTTGCGGTTTGTAAAGAGCAAAAAGATGAACAGGTTATTAAATATTTCGGAGGTTTACTCTCAAAAATTTTACACCGAAAAAAGCACCCGAAACGAGTGCTTGACAACTTAAAACGTATGGTATATAATATATTTGAAATAAGGCAAACCGTATAGACGGTTAACCTTAAAAGTTTACGAAATAACCGCTAACTTTCTGAGGGTTGGGCGGTTATTTTTTTATGCTCATTATGTAACCGATAACAAGTATCATAAGAATTACGATAAAAGTTTCTTGTTCCATTGCTTCACCCCCTAATAAAGTTAGAGGGCAGACACCCTCTGACTTTGAGAGTGTTAACCGCCTACCGTTGTAGGTTCACCTTATTCCAATGACGATTATAACAAATATTGACAAAGATTTCAATGCCGCACAAAAAATCTTACCGGTTTACCTTATCTCTCTACAATTTTACGTAATTTATATATAAAAATTTTACATAATATATATTAAAATACCTCTTGTGTTTTGGGCGGAAGTTTGGTATAATCTATTAGGCGTACTTTTAAGTGTGCAAACGGGCGGGTCCTGTGCGACAGGATGCCACGAACCATGTCAGGCGGGGAACCGAGCAGCATTAAGTGGATTTTCTTGTGCGCCGCAGTCAATCTGTTCGTTTGTACATTTAAGGGTACGCTTTTAGTTTTTTAGATTTTAGACGGTAGATGTTAGACTTTTTTAGGTAAGCCTAAGCAAACACGATTATAAATTCGCAACAACCGTCTAACATCTGATATCTAACATCTAATATCTAAAATGGGAGGTTGCCTTATGTATAAAGCCTTATATCGTAAATACAGGCCCCTGGTCTTTTCCGACGTTGTGGGTCAGGAGCACGTTACCACCACGTTGCAAAACCAGGTTAAAAAGGGCAATGTTTCCCACGCATATCTTTTCACAGGCTCAAGAGGTACAGGTAAAACCACCTGTGCTAAAATTCTCTCCCGAGCAATAAACTGTCTTAATCCGCAAAACGGTAACCCCTGCGGCGAATGTGAAAACTGCAAGGGCATCCTCAAGGATTCCGTTCCCGACGTTTTAGAGATAGATGCCGCTTCAAACAACGGTGTGAGCTACATCCGCGAGCTTCGTGAACGAATAGCCTTTGCTCCTCAGCAGGCAAAGTACAGGGTGTACATCATCGACGAGGTGCATATGCTCTCCACCGCCGCATCAAACGCTCTGCTTAAAACCTTGGAGGAACCCCCCAAGCACGCGGTTTTTATCTTGGCAACCACCGAGATTAACGCGATTTTACCCACCATCCTCTCCCGCTGTCAGAGATACGACTTCCACCGCATCGAGCCCGAAACCATAGTGTCAAGGCTTAAATACGTGGCTGAGCAGGAAAATGCCGTCCTCACCGACGGTGCCGCCGCCACCATCGCCTCCATTGCCGACGGCGGTATGCGTGATGCGCTGTCGATTCTTGACCTCTGTGCCGCGAAGGGTGTGGAGATAACCGAAGCTTTGGTAAACGATATCTGCGGCCGAGCCTCAACCGACTATCTTTTCGGCATTGCCGAAGCCCTGGACAAGGGCGACTCGGTGTCGGCACTTGAAATTGTGGCAAAGCTCCACAATGAAAGCGTTGATATGCAGAAGCTTTGCGGTGAAATGTGCGAGTTTTACAGAACAGTTTCCCTTATCCGCGGCGGAATCGAGCCCCGTATTGCCGCAGGCACCACGGCTGCTGCCGCAGAAAAATATAAAGCCTTCAGCGACAAGGTAGGCATTGAGTCCACAATGAACTGCCTCAGGGTGTTTAACGATGCTCTTTCCTCTATGAACACCGCCAACCGCCGAAGTGCAATAGAAATGGCTATAATCAAGCTTACCACTCCTCAGCTAACCACCGACCAGGACGCTCTGCTCCGCAGAATTGCCCAGCTGGAAAGGCAGGTTGCCGCCCTGCAGAGAAATCAACCTGCAGTTGCTCCTCCTCCCCTGCAATACGGCAGCGGTGCCGTGGCAGCTGACCCTGTCCCCGAGGCAGTGCCGAGTGATGCTCCCGCCCCCATAGAGGTGCCCCAGGAACCCCCGCAGAACGATATGATTCTGGGCAACGGCGAGCTGATGGTGGAATGGAACGATATTGTTGCCGCCTGCTTTAAGACGGCTCCCCTGATGGCGGGGCTGCTCAACGGCTCCACCGCCACCCACGAGGGAAACAAGATTATCATCCACTCCGACTCCTCCTCCCTCAGGGCTATGATGTCCAAAACCGAGGAGCTTAACTACAAAGGGCTCAGGCAGGCGATTTTCGAGGTTATGGGCTGTGAGTTGATTCCTCTTATGGAAAAGGAGCAGGCAATCAAGCCTAACGACCCTATGCTATCCTTTATGGACAGGCTTAATAATTTGTAAATTTAACTTCAAGGAGAATGTAAACTATGAAAGCAAGAGTACCCGGAATGACCAAGGGCGGCGGCAATATGAACGCTATGCTCCAAAAGGCACAGAAAATGCAGGAGGATATGGCAAATCTGCAGGCTGAGTTAGACGAACGCGAATACACCGCCACTTCAGGCGGCGGACTTATTGAGGTCACCGTTACAGGCAAGCACGAAATCAAGCTTCTTAAAATCAACCCCGATGCGGTAGACCCCGAGGACGTTGAAATGCTTGAAGACCTTATCACCGTTGCTGTAAACGAAGCCATCGCCACCGCCAGCAAGACCGCTGACGAGGAGATGGGTGCCATCACCGCAGGTCTTAACATCCCCGGAATGGGCGGTATGTTCTGATATGGCAGGATATAATCTCCCCCCCTTAAAGCGGCTGACCGATGCCTTTGCCCGCCTTCCGGGTGTGGGCAGGAAATCTGCCGCCCGCCTGGCTTTTCACCTGCTGTCCTTAAGCGACAGCGAAGCCGAGGAGTTCATTGGCTCAATCAAGGATGCGAGAAAAGCCCTTCACTACTGCCCCATTTGTCAGAACCTCACCGACGGTGAGCTTTGCCCCGTCTGCAGTGACCAGCGGCGAGATAAATCGGTAATCTGTGTGGTGGAGGACCCCCGCGACGTTATCAAGCTGGAAAAGTCGGGGGATTTTAAGGGTGTATACCACGTTCTCCACGGTGTCCTCTCCCCTATGGACGGCATCGGTCCCGACGGCATCAAGGCAAAGGAGCTTATCTCCCGCCTTTCCGACACGGGCATCCGCGAAATCATAATGGCGACCAACCCCTCCATTGAGGGCGAAACCACCGCAGGCTATCTGTCAAGACTTATCAAGCCTATGGGCATCACCGTAACCCGACTTGCCTACGGCATCCCCGTCAACGGAAGCTTAGAATACACCGACTCGGTAACCCTCTCCCGCGCCCTGGAAGGCAGACGGGAGATGTGAGTTTAGACGTTAGATTTTAGATGTTAGATATTAGATGATAGTTGTTTGTTCTTATTGTCGCGAAGCGACAATATATCGCGTGAGCTATGCTCACATATCGCATTTGCTTGGCAAATATATCGCGTGACGAAGTCACATATCGCTTTAAACGTTAGATATTAGACCAAAGCCGTTTGTTTCGCGGTTTTACGCAATCGGTTATTATCAGAAATGCGACTTCTATCATTTATCTTCTAAACCCTTTTATAATAGTGTTTGTCGAAGCACTATGTGTTTCATATTGTGCAGTGCACAATATACGTTTGCGTATCACGCAAACAACAAAACTATTGCAATCGTATGTAGCTGTCAAGCAAAAAGCTTGTCAGTGGCAGAATATATTCTGCCAAAAACGGTTATAACCGTTTTCTACAATATCCATTATCATATACGATACAAAAAAGCCGTTCCACCTTCAAAGTGGAGCGGCTTTCAATATGCCTTTATTTATTAATCGGCTCTGTTTCCGTTCTTTCTTAGCATTGCACTTTCAACAACGTTAAGCACCACAGCAATACCAATGACAGCGATGTTTACAGCGACTATCACCGGATATTCTTTGAAGGCAGGCCCCACCAACGGCAAAACTGCGGCTGCCACAACAAGCAGACACAATACAACATCCCCTGCAACAGACGAAGCTTTTGTCCTTTTCTCCTTTTTCAAATTCACCAGAGTCAATATCACGTGTGCCACAAACAAGCAACCAAAAAAGAAGGCTTTAGAGCTGTTGTCCATCACAATAAAGAATATACAATCCAGCAAGAAAACTGCCGAAAAAAGAAATTGACTTATTATACCAACAATATTGTTCTTCATAATTTTACCTCTTTTCCTTTGCTTTTTAATTATATTCTTGTGTTGAATTAGGGGGCAACCCGTCCTGCGGCTCCGATCTTCCGAGGGAGACATGGTTATCAGCAAATGTCGTAACCTGTGGAAGTCTTTTCCATAAGTTAATTTTTCCGCATAACAACAAGCATTTTATTGTATTTAATATAACATTTTTAATCGAGATTTTCAAGTTATATATGAGAATAGAGTTATCCCGAAAATACGAGATAACTCTATTTTTGATGGTATGACAAAAATCATACCCACATATTGAAAATCATACAACGAGAAATACAGTTAAATACTTTGTTTTTAAGCAGTAAAACCTACAAAAGTATGATGGTTATTCCTGCCTTGCCTAATTAACAATGAAATATACAGAATATCAAGAAGCAGGATAAATATTATTTATAAATAATATTTCCTTGACATTCAACATTACCTTCTATTTTTTTACACTCAACATTACCACCACAATTAACATCACCTGTAATGTTGTCGCCACAGGTAACATTATCTCCGCAGTTTACAGCACCATTTATATTACCCGCACAAGAAACATTGTTACCACAATGAACGCCACCACTAATAGAACCAGCACAGGAAATATATGCCTTAGAACTAGCACTTCCATTTATATTACCCTGACTGGAAATATAACCTCCGCACTCTTTTATATCGCCATTTATTTGGTTGCACTCAATCATTCCGTGGCCTATAACATCACCGTTAATACTTGCATCACAAGAAATGTTTCCAAATACCTCAACCTTAAAATATTGACGTGTAGTTTCGTTGCAGTTTTTAGGGAAAGTTATATCTATTGTTTTATCCAAGTCATCAACTAACATAACTTTCTTACCTTTGGCCACTACAACACGGAATATATCATCATCGCGCAGAGGAAACTGTCCACAAACATCATTAACAAACGGTTCTCTACCAAACAGTTCGTCAATACTAACATCAAATATATCAGCAAGTTTTGGTATTAAGCTAATGTCCGGACAACACTGTGCCGACTCCCATTTAGATACTGACTGGTTGGTTACACCTAACCTTTGAGCAAGTTCCTCTTGTGTTAAGCCTTGCTTTTTTCTGTAAAAACAAATAGCATCATTCAACTTCAAATTATCCATAGGTATACTCCTTTATATTTCTTGTAGCTACATTTATATTTTAAAGGTTAAAATGTTATAAATCAATAACGCATTTATTGGAATTTTCCAACTTGAAGTTGGATTTTTAAGTTAATAACACCACATAACATAGTCAATAAAATAATTTTGTCCCTATTGTAACTCAACCATACCACATACTCACTCATTTTACAACAAAAAACCGACATCTTTAAGACGTCGGTTTTGGGTATTACAGAATATAGATTTCGATGTTTCTTCTGCCGAAGCTTACGCAGTCGGAATAAGAATACATATAAAGGTCGGCGATGGTGTTGCCCCAAGCGGTGAAACCGCCTGTATCAGCCGCTACAGCGTAGCCGTAGATGTAGCTGCCGTCGGGTGTGCGGATATACATCTCAGTACCGTAGGGAATGATGGAGGGGTCAACAGCGATGTAGCCCTGTCTTACTCCAACACCGGTGGAACAAACCGAGCCGGTGCAGTATGCAGAGGCAACGCCTGTGATTTTCTTGGAATATTTAACGGGCACGCCGTTTTTATCAAGCATAATGTCCTTTTTGGGAGAAAGGTCGCTCATCCATTGGGATTCGTTAGCCTTTTCCTGCTCCGCACCCACCAGAACCTTTTTGGAAATGGGTTTTTCGGTGGACTTGGTAACGCTGGTCTCTACAACCTCGCCGTTGACGGTTTTCTTAAAGGTGGTGCGGATTTCCTTGCCCTTCTTACCTTCTCTTACAACCTTGCGTTCGCCGGCTTTAAGGGTGTAGTCAACCTGCTCAATAGTGCGGAAGCCCAAATCTTTTTCGGTAACCTTTGTGGTGAAGTCTACGTCCTTGACCTCAATGGTCATATCCTTTTTAACAACCTCACCCAAATCGTAGTTGATTTCGTCGTAGTTGTCGGGGGTGAATTCTGCAAGGGCTAAAGCCTCTTCTACCGTGCTGCCGTCGGGAACCTCAATTTCACAGGTGTCATTACCTATTATAATATTAAGGGGGAATGCACGGCTGATTCTGATAGTCATTTCGCCATTATTAACTTCGGAACTATTCACAACTTCCACCTTGTCGCTTGCCTCAACCTCAATATCAGAGGAAGCAAGTATCGTATCCGCGTCGGAGGTAAATGAATAAACCTCATAATGCAGGTCGCCGTCGTAAATGGAAACTGCCTTTACGAACTGCACAGGGAAGGTTGCAACAACCACGAAGGCTGCCATAAGCACAACACAAGCCTTGATGTAGCGACGAGCGGAAGCGATATGACTCCGTATCGTCTTTATCATGAAATTCTCCTTTGTAATCTTTGTAACTATTTGTAACCTTTTCGCAGGCACCTTTAGGATTATACGAGTTTTGAACCCATTAGTCAACCTTAAAAATCAAAAATTTGTTAAGCAAAAGCA
>JAZNQM010000168.1:0-5038 GCA_045590175.1 Acutalibacteraceae bacterium
GACCTTACCACATACTGAACACTTAGAGCCCTTGGTAAGACCTGTCTTTGTGCAGGTAGCTGCCTTAGCTTTGAGTTCAACAGCAGTGTGTGCCTTCTTGGCAACGGTTTTCTGAGCGGTAATAATGGTGTCACATACAGAACACTTGGAGCCCTTGGTAAGACCTGTCTTTGTGCAGGTAGCTGCCTTAGCTTTGAGTTCAACAGCAGTGTGTGCTTTCTTAGAAACGGTCTGCTGGGCTGTGAGAATCTTACCGCATACAGAACACTTGGAGCCCTTGGTAAGACCTGTAGCGGTACAGGTAGCTGCCTTTGCTTTAAGCTCAACCTCGGTGTGCTTTGCCATGGGGATAACCTCAGTATAGCTATCGCCACAGGAACAGGTAAATGTCATAACACCTGTTGCGGTACAGGTAGCCTTCTTGGTTACAACGCCATCGTCATACTTATGACCTGAAGCGGGAACCTCGTCTGCATCGTAGGTATTGCCACATACAGAACAGGTGTAGGTTGTGAAGCCTGCTTCGTCACAGGTAGGAGGAGTTACAACTGTCTCGTACTCATGTCCGAGAGCTGCAATTTCTTCACCTTCTGCTATGGTAGCGCCACAGTCTGAACAGATTGTGTCACCTGTGTAACCTGTGTTTTCACAATCGGCATCCTCAGCGTCTACAACTTCGGTTTCGCCGGCATGGTTGTTTTCGTCGATGTCGATTTCTTCGGGTGCCTCGAGAACTACGTCACAAACGGAGCACTTAACACCTGCTGTGTAACCGATATCTTTACAGGTAGCTGCTACTGCGGGGATTTCTTCCTCAACGTGAGCATTTTCGTCAACGGGAACCTCTACGGGTGCCTCGAGAACTTCGTCACAAACGGAGCACTTAACACCAGCGGTGAGACCTGTTTCCTTACAAGTAGGTGCTACTGCGGGGATTGCTTCCTCGGTGTGAGGTACGGTTTCGATTTCCTCGGTGCCGAGAACTTCGCCACATACAGAACAGCTGTAGGTCATAACGCCCTTCTCCTTACAGGTAGGAGACTGGGTTACAACGCCTTCGCCCTCGGTGTGGTCAACAGTTTCGATTTCTTCGGGAGCGTTCTCAAATCCACAGAAGCTACATTCTGTATGCCTGATACCAACTTCCTTACAGGTAGGAGCCTTGTCGATTATCTCTACAAATTCGGCATGCTCACCGTCGGGACAAACTCTTGCTTCACCAACTAAGGCGAAGTGACCCATTCTGCCGTAGTTGTAATCGGCAGATGTGATGTTGGACTGAACACCGCAGAGAATCTTAACAGCGAAGAACTTAGCGGTTACAGTTTCGTTGAGTTTTACTAAATTGTAGCGATATGCGTTTACAACCTCTATGTTGGTTGCGTTTTCGCCGAAGAGATCTGCTTCCTTGTCAGCAAAGGAAAGCATATAGTGTGAGGTCAGACGGTCGCTGTTGTTGGAGTGATAGATGTCAACCTCAGAGATTGTGGACTTTGCAGAAAGCTTGTAGATAACGGTCTGGTAAACAGAGCCATCGTCTATAATCTCAACTGTCTTTTCACAGCTTTCGTCACAGCCTTCGGCGTGGCTATAGCCGTTTGAACAACCATAAATCCAGTTGGTGTAGCTTACACCACTCAGGTCGCCGTCAACGTCGTAGTAGGTGGTTTCGGTAAAGCTCTTGGTAGCCTCTGTCCAGTCTTCGTCGGAAAGATGCTTCATACCCTTATAAAGCTCAGAGGTGTTGGTGTCGCGAGTACCGAAGTTAAATGCGGTAATGTTTTCGGTCTTATAGATAGGTGTATTAGCAATAAGGCTGTTAGCAATATTTTCGGCATTTGCCTCGAAATAGGCAGCTCTATTGGTGTTCGCACCGGTCAAAGAATAGCCCATATCGCCAAAGATATTGAGCTCCTTCAGTCTGTAGTAAATGTAGGAGGCATCCTGTTCTTCAGAACACATCTTCTGAGGCATAAAGATGCGAACCTCAACGTAGCGACCTTCTGTGCCCTCGGGGAGGGAGATAAGGGTTGCATGAATGTTGCATTCGGTGCCACGACCTGCGTGGGTTACCTGAGCTACCATATCGCTTTCGTCAATAGCAGCATCGTCACTTACGTATACCTTATATGCACAGGTTTGGTAGTATGAGTTATCGTGGTTGCCAAGGAATACGTCGGTGATTTTTCTGGGTAATTTTAAGTCGTATTTGAAAGCGGTGTATACGTCGGGACCGTAAACGTATTTGCCCTCTGTGTCGGTATGGGCAAGAGCATGGTCGTTAAGGTCGGATTCGGAAAGATTGCCGTTGTAGAGTCTTGCCAGGCCCTCATTTGATGCAGCACCTTCTTTTCTTACGCCCTTAACCATTGCATAGTCTTCGGGAACTGCTGCAACAACACTCTGCTTGCCGTCGATTGCGGCAAGAGCGTCGGTATAGTTGCTGAAATTAGTTACGGTTGCGGTCTGACCGTCTGCGCTGTATTTACCTCTTACGTCGAATTCGCAGGCACGGAGGTAGTCGTTACCAGGGTAAGACTCATTGCTCCAACAGGTATCCTGGAAGGAGATACCTACGTAGCGGGCTTGAACGTCGAGTGTCTTAACGGAAACAGCGGCAACGTTGGATTCAACGTAGGCCAGCTTGTTATCATCAGCGAAGAGATCTTCGAAATTGTTAGAAGCATAGAAGGTGAAATCCGATGCTCTCAAATTTTCGTTAGTGTGGTTAGCGTAGATGATTTCGTTGATTTCGTAGATATCGCCGAAATCGTAGTAAAGTTCAGTGTGGGTGCCGTCGTAATATTTAAGAGCGCCACCCTCTTGGTAGGTTTCTCTACCATCGAACTGAGTGTCTTGGTTGGTCATTCCATCCCAAAGGCGGGCATCAGCATTCATTGCGCCTGCATAGGTGGGAGCGCCATTTCTATAATAGATATGCTGGGGAAGGTTATTGGTGCTTTCAGCATAAAGCTTTGCGGGGATGGAGTAGTTATCCTCGCCGAGAGTGGTCTGATAAAGGGAGTCGTTCAATGCGCCGTATTTAAGGGCGGCTTTTACTACGGGAGAGGTGCCATAGAAGTTAAGTGCCCAGATACGGGCTGCATTGTAGTATACGTAGGGACGACCTACTGCCTGAGCGGCAACGGGGTCAATAAGCTTAAGGCCTACGTATGTAGCATCAATAGCCTCGGCGGCATTGTAGTGTGAAGCAAATGCCTGGGTACCTGCACCCTCAACGCCGTCGTATACAGCAATCAGGTTTTCGGGCTTATAAAGGTCTGCCTTCTTGCCGGTGGTTGCGTAAATCTCATAGTAAGAGCTGCGGAGGTAATCAGTGGTAGAGTTTGCGATTACAGCATCCTGGAGCTTTGTGCCTTCGGGGAAGGTGTAGGTATAGGTTTCAAACTGGTAGGGAGCGGTGACGGAGTCGTCACGAAGCTTAACCATTGTGGTCCAGTTGGGCTCGTCATCACCATAGGTGTGGACAAGGCCGTTGCCGTCTTCGTTGAAGTAGTCGTAGTAGTAGTAGCCGTCTTTATCCCGGCCGTGCTGCTTAACTACAACGTTTCTCTTCGCACAGTTGCCGTCACAGGTTTCTGCGTGGGTGAGGGCATTGCTACAAGAGAAAACGTCTGCCATTTCTGCCTGGAAGAAGTCACCGTTTTCACATTTATAGCCGTAAGAACCGTCGCCTCTGTCCTCGAGTCCGTTTACAAGGATCTTGTTTATAGAGTTGGAGGGGGCGGAGACGTAAGTGCCGTCGGCCTGAAGTGTGTGGATTTCCGACTCGGTCATAAGAGGAGTCAGCAGTGTGGTACCTTCGGAACCGAGAGCGTGAAGCTCTTCCCAGTTTTTCTGGGGGTTCCACTGGTAGTCATAGTGGGTTGCTGTACCAACTTGGGTGTCGCCCGCCATAATTGCTTCGGTGCCCTTAACGGTAAGGCTTGTGAGCTCTGCGGCGAAGGCCGAGAAACCAACCGACATGCTGGAAGCAATAATCAAAGCAGATACCAAAAATGATACAATTCTTTTTGATTTGTTGAACATAATCTGTTCTCCTTTCATTTATTTGTATATTAATACGTGTTTATTATACTGCCTAAATTTGTATTTTTCAATTATTTTTTTGTATTTTCTTTAGGTTTAACAAAATTCTGTTGATATTGTACAGATATGGGGGCAATTCTTTGTGCAACAATACAAACAACAAAAGAATATATACATTAATAATATAATATTGCGAAGGCAATCAAAGGATTTTTTGAAATCCGTTCTTTCCCGACAGCCAAGCCTTGTCGTGGCAGACAAGGACGGTGTAGAGGCGAATATATATTATATTGTGTAATGTTCCGTTTTTTACACTACTCAATTTTGTGGATTGTGGGTATATTCGTCAGACCGAGAGTACGGACTCATTATGCTTCAGGGAACAGGCACCATCAACGGACAACCCTTGGAAACACCAAGTCTTATCCGCTACGGTGAGCTGACCAACGACGAATATTTCGTCACCGATGCTGCCGCCAAGAAGGGTGTTACTATTAAGAATACAGGTCTTGAACCGATTGTTATGCTCAAGCATTTCGCTGAAAACCCCGAGCTTAACGAGTTTATGAAGAATAATAAATAAACACAACAAAAAACTGAGCTGTCCGAGAGAGACACTACGTAAAGAAGTTGTCTCTCTCGGTTTTTATCTATACAAAACAAATGAAACTTTGCATATTGAATGCGAAAGTGTCATAATGGATTATATACTTTGAGAAATGTAAATACTTGCTGAAAAAACAAGCTTCTTTTTCGGTGTGTATAGCGATATTGCAAACTGTCATTTGCAGCGATATTTTTGCCTTGCGGCAAAAGCGATATAAAATCCTTTGGCTTTTGCGATATTATATTCGTGCCATTCAGCACGGCGAAAGCAGTATATCGCGTGGCTTGCCACATATCGCATCGAAGATATATCGCTCGTGGGAAGCACGAATATAACTGAGGCACCTTCCTTACGGAGGGTGCCTCGGGGACGTGTATACTA
>JAZNQM010000169.1:0-3975 GCA_045590175.1 Acutalibacteraceae bacterium
ATCTTTTCTCAGAAAGCAACAGGTTCTGAAAGAGTTCATAGTCACCTCTGCACCATATCCAGCAAGCTTTTGTTTCTGACATATTAATACCCCCACTTTTTTTCTTGGCTTTATGTTAGCACACTGCATATTTTGTGTCAATAAACCTTTTGAAAAAGTAATAAAAAATGCAACCTTATTGTAGAAAAATGCAACAAAGCGGCCGTTTGGAATATGAAACAGCCGCTCTGCGTAAAATTGTTATCTTACCCTTATGAAGCCGATAGCGTACTCGCCCGAAGGCAGCTCCGCTTTTACAGCGTAATCAGTTTTAACGTTAGCGTCAGACACACCGTAAGGGTGACGTGTGTCGGCAGTATAAAGTCCGTCGGGAGTAATTGTACCTTTGAAGCCCATATTATAATGGCAATCGGGCAAAGACCAGGTGATTTTTTCATCACTGTCTATAGCATAAGCCTTCAGTTGCTTGGTTTCACCAGGCTTCATATATATAACGAACTCCTCCAACGCAACCTGTTTCTTTGCAGGAATGGTTGTATAGACCACAAGATTGTATTCGTTATCAACGGTGTCAACCAATCTGTCCTTGACCTGAAACTCACCGCAAACAGGCGGGACAATAGCGTTTGGCTCTATCTCTGTATCCAGTCGATAAACATGCTTCTGGAACTTCATATTGATATCCTGCGGAAATTTTATGTCTATTTTGCGATTTTGGAATCCTACCTTATTAAGCTCTATAGCGATACTGTAATTTCCGTCTGCAGTTATAGCAGCGGTGGCATGCATATCTTTCTGGTTAAATTCAGCGGTAACAATTTTAGAATGCCTCGGGAAATAATTGGTAAAGAGAGTGTGTTCATAGTATCTTCTGCAAACACCCTCAAAGCCGCCGCGACTATCTGTGGGAAATTCCCAGAAATTTGTATAAGGACCGCTGAACAGGGCGTGCTCGTCGATATGAACACCTGACAGTGTCCAGAACATCATAGCCGAAACACCGCCGTTCATAAAGCCCATAACGGCGCTCTGATTGGTTCTCTCAAAATCAAAATCGATTCCGGGATTTGTGCCGTAGAAAAACTCACCATACTCTGTGACACAGGTGGGATGGTCCCCTGCTAATTTCTGAGCATAGTCGGCATAATACAGAGCCTCCTCATAAGAAGTACGGTAAATATGGTAAGAAGCGTATTCATATTTGTCGGGAGATTTTTTATTAAGATAATCAATCCATGCCTCGATTGGCTCAAAGCGACAAATACCACCTGCAGTTTCTGCAGCCCATATATTGATTTTGTCACGGATGCCCGCCTTGGACAGTTCCTCGTTGGTTCTCACAAGCATCTCGTTCCAGTACTCTTTAACATCGACACCCTGAGGAACGCAGAAATCACCGCCGCCTAAAGTGAAGCTGTTGTTCGCTTCATTATAGAAGGTAAGATGTTTAATATTATCATAGCCACGGTTGACTATAAGCTCATAAAGACAGTCTGCACAGGCGATAGCATACTGATTGATATCCTTAGGAGCAGAGTTTTTGCGATTGAATACATCGGGGAAAGAGAACCAGGACTGAATGTCGTAGCCAACCTTCCAGCCGAAATTCAGCTCAACCTCAATATCAGCCTCTTTATACGCATCCATTTCCTTATAGAAGGCTCGCATTTTGGGAGAGTTGAAACAATATCTGCGGTTATAATAGTCCTCCTCGTCCATAACAAACCAATCTATCTGGAACCAAAGTCTTATAACCTGCGGGTGCATAACCGCAAGTCTTCTCTTTTCAAGCTCCATATGTTGCTCGTAGAAGCCGTTCATTCTGGAACTTTCAAAAAGATGGTTCGGCATTGCGTTTCCGCCTATTCCGAGGAAGTTTTTATTAATTACCTTATCTTCATTTATGTTAACGCTATAGGTATCGGTGAACGCCATTATCTGTTCTAATTCACAAGGGGCATCAATCTCAATAACGACACTGTTTTCGGAGAAATCCATATCGTCAGTTACATAAAGCAGAGTGTCGTCGTAAAGCTCCTGAGAAATAGGTATAATGCTGTTGCCGTTGATTTTAATACTGTTAAGATTTTTGCCAACAAACGAAAGTTTTTTGCAGGTGTCCAGCTTGTCTGCCGCCACGGTTATCTTCGCCGACTTAATATATACTTTCGAATAAGAATCGGTTATTATGTTATCGGTGAGAAACTGAGGGTCACCTTCAAATTCACCCTCGATTATCGGTGTAGTGCCTACAAGCAGACTGCCACAAAGATTGTTGTTATAAATAAAGTTGTTCTGAGCATTAAATTCATCGCTGTAAAGGCAGACGTTTTTAACACGTGCAAACATATCCTTTGAGTTAGAGCTGATATGTCTGAAGGCAAAGTATCTGATTCGCAAACCCTCAACGTCGTATAAATACTCGCTGTCGTTGGTGGGTTTGTTTTCGTTTATATTAAATCTATTATCCTGGTATAAGATTTTATTTTCGGAGTTAAACAATGTTTCGCGGTCGTCACTACCGTACAGCTCGAATTCACCTATCGAATAGTCGGTGAAGGGCTGAACAAAACCGCCGATCAATATTCTATCCACACGTCTTGGGTAGCCTAAGTCGTATACTAAGGAAAACTTGTGGGTTGTGATATCAATGTGCATATCGAAAAAGTAGTCGTTTTCGCCAGGTATCGTAAAGTATTTTGTATCTCTGATTTCGTTCCATTTCGGAATCATTTCATCGGATAAGCCGTCCTCTCTGATAAATTCCGGCATAATATCCTTGGTCATAGAAAAACCTAAGACCTTTTTACTTAAAAGTTTGAATTCGGTATTTCTTGATATTTTCATAAGAGTTGCCTCCTGTTAATTATAACAGATATAAACTGCGCCGGAGCCAAGCGATATGACTCCGGCGCTCTCAAAAGAGAGAAAGGAGAAGATTATCAATCTATAAGTCCGGAGCCGTCTACAGTTGCATGTGAATCTCCATAACCGCCTACAGTGGTACCTGCAGACTCAACAACCGCAGAACCGTTCAAATCGGCACAATAATCATCCTTTAAACTTTCATATACTACAGCCTGGGGAGAGCAATAAATCTTTTTCATTTTAGGTTTCCTCCCTTACTGCATTGCTGCGGTGTTTCCGCAGACATCTGAGAACACAAAACCGTCTTCGGTTTCGATAAATGCCTTGGCAACTCTCTTTTTGCCCTCTTCTACGGGACTGAGAATTGTCATATAGTCTTTAGTTGTGGTGTTGGTGATAAATGCATCAGCAACATAATTGCTCTTATTTTCCTCAAAATCTGCAAATACAGACTTGAAGGTTGCATCATCCCACTGTGCACCGTTCAAGCGATCGTATACTGTAGCACTGGTGAAGCGGGTACCGAGAGAAAGAATATTTGCACCGGTTGGGTTATATACTCTTGCAAAGGTAGCAAACATTCCGTCCTTTTCTGCGGAGCCGAGAATAGAAACGGTGGGTTCTGCAGGTGCAGCTTCATCACTCTTTGTTATATTCATTTCGCCGAATACATAGAAGGTGAACTCTGTGCCGTAATCGGCAAACACACCATTTACAAACCAACTAACGGGCTGCTCACTATGGCTTACCATCTTCTGGTCAAAGCAAACCGCTTCCCCGTTTACATCATATTTGGTTTCGGTATCAAGCTCATATACGGCACCGAAAGTCATATCCTCAGTTATAAGTGCGGTTACATCGCCATCCCAAACCTGCACACCGTTATCCAGCTTCTTATTATAGCCAAAGATTTCGGGCAGCTTTTCGGCTGCGGCGGCAATGTCCTCGGCAGCTATTACTCCGTTTTCAGGTATTTTTGCACTGTATACAACATTCTCTTGCTTATCAACAAAATTTACAGTGTAGTAAACGGTAGTATTATATACAGCTATGAGCTCTGCGGGAGCTTCTGCAGGTGCATACTCAAAGCTTTCAACACCGCTTCCC
>JAZNQM010000170.1:0-13648 GCA_045590175.1 Acutalibacteraceae bacterium
TACATAGTAGGTCTTCTTTGAAGTGAGCTTCTTGATGGTCTTCTTGGCGGAAGTTGCCTTTGTGGTCTTAGCCTTCTTGAAGGACTTGTTGGTAGCGTACATAATTTCGTAGCCGCCAACAGAGGAATCCTTCTTGTAGGAAACGGTCATCTGCTTTTTGCCTGCCTTCAGTTTGTGGCTTGCCACGGTCTTAGGATTGATGGTGTAGTACAGGGTCTTGGTGCCGCTGTAGTTACCCTTGAACTTCAGGGTAATCTTGAACTTGCCAATCTTCTTAGTGCTTCTTGTGCCGGTTACGGTGTAGTACTTAGAAGAAATGGTCTTGCCCTTGGAGTTCTTAACAACCAATGTGGGCTTAATGGTCTTGCCGGTATAAGTGAAGGTAGCCTTCTTAAGCTTAACGGTCTTAGCGTAGTAGATAGTGGTTGTGCTTGCAGTCTTGCCGCAAACTGTACATTTCTTAACAATCTTGCCGTTCTTTTTAAGTGTAGCCTTGGTTGTGGTGGTCTTGTAGCTATGTGCCTTCTTGGCAACCTCTCTTTGCTTAATGATCACTTCCCCACAGGTTTTGCACTTTTTACCTGATGTGAGACCTGTTTTCGTACAGGTGGAAGCCACAGCCTTAAGGGTAACCTCGGCGTGAGGCTTCTTGGCAATGGTCTTTTGCGATGTGATGGTTGCATTACATACCGAACACCTGACACCGTCGGTGAGACCCGTCTTTTTACAGGTGGCAGCATAGCCCTTTACAGTAACCTTAGTGTGGCCGGCGAGCGGAATGGTTTCAGCTTTGGCTGTTACAATACCACAATCTTGACACACCTTTTCGTCGGTAAGACCTTCTAATATACAGCTTGCGGGGAAGCCTTTGATTACCTTCTCGTTGTGTTTATCGTTGGTAGGGATGATTTCCTGTTGTTTAATTATTGTACGGCATACAGTACATTTTGTACCGTCTGTAAGACCTGTATTTATGCAGGTGGCAGCATAGCCCTGCACCGTTTCTACACTGGGATGCTCACAAGCCACAACCGATACGGTAGCATACACCTTGCCTAATACCTCACCTGCTGCAGAATAACCTGTGTAGAGTATAACATTTTTATGGTCCTGGTTGTCGAATGCTTCGGACGGAATGCTTGCAAACTCAGCCACTCCATTTGTAACGTTGACTGTGGCAGTATTCTTACCATTTATTTCTCTGACAACCTCCGCAATATTACCATCGCTTATGACGACGCTGTTGACAAGAGAGTCGGGGGCTTGGAAAATATATTTTGCAGAAGCCTTGCTACTGTTTGTCAAGAATTCTGCTCCCGATTTCGTTGCAATATTCAATTCCATATCGGGGGAGTTTTCGTATGCTTCAATAGAGGAGTAGGAGGTTACGTCAACTGCACTTGTCTGTGCTGCTATTGAGGCTATAAGACTTTCTTCGGTGGCAAACTGCTCATCCAACCAATCAAGGCGATTTATGAGCCACTCCTTCATTATCTGATAATCCTTCTCGTAACCATAACGCCAGCGCCAGATTTCGCTGTTTTTAAGTCCCGATTCATAAAGCAAATCGTGGCTCTTTTCCATATAGCCGTCCTCGGCAATCATTGCCTCGAAATTATCGCGATACTGCCAGTAGATATCGTGGGCATAGCTTAAGAATACAGGGTCGGCAACCGCCTCTTTGAACCAAAGGTTCATACACTGACTTCTCTTGTAGAACCAGGTCTGCCACTGGTCGTATTTATCGGAGGTTCCGTAACCGCCTGCGGTGATATCCATATCCCAGACGGGACCGAAAATCAGCTTAGTGCCATGGTCCTTATACATAAAGTTGCTGTTAAAGCCTGCGTCCCAGTTAAAGAACACCTCGTTTACCATCCACCATTTAACCATACTGTCAAGGTCACAAAGGTCGGTATAACGAACTGCTACACCGTTATAGGTGATGGTATAATCTTCCGAGATACAAGCGTTTTCAACCGCCTGCAGATAGTCTTTCACATAGTTCAGCATCGCGGTATTGCTGATACAAAACTCAGGGTTTTTGATGTTGATATTAAGTCCCGAATAGGTTTGCACAGACGAAACCTCGTCGCGGTGGGTATCCATTTCCAAGAGGTAGCCGCCGTCAATAGCGGGGATTTCATCCTCATAGTAGTCGGCAACGGTGTAGGTATTGCCTTCGTAAGTGACGGTGCCTGTGGTTATCCAGGACATATTTTCATTCATATAATCGGCAAAGTCGCCATCATCGGATATCTTATCTGAGTTGGCTTCATATATCGCCTCGGCAACATCCTCGGCGGTACCCTCCCAATCGTAGATATCAACGCGGGTATCGTCAACTCGGATGTGCTCACAAAGGAGATACACACCGTGGTAATTACCGTTAAGATATACGTCAACCCAAACAGAGGAGGCATAGTTAAGTCCCATTTCTCCTGCTAAATCATAACTCATTTTATTACGGAGAAAGTTTTCGTCCCAATAGCAGGCAATTAAGGTCCAGTGCTTATTTTTGCCCATTCCGCAAAGATTGGTTTTTTTGTCAAGCTTCAGTTTATACGATTTTTTCGGGAAACCCCAGGACGTGTTGCCTCTGCCTCGGATTTCGGTTAGTCCGTCATACTGAGTTTCGCCGCCAAACTCATCGTTGCCGTAGATTTTAAGGTCAGCGTCTATGTAATCCTCTTTGCTGGTAACATCCTGTCCCGTTTCGGTTTCTAAAGACACAACGGTGAGTTTACTCAAATATCTTTCGGCACTGGTGATTATGGTGTCAGTACTATCGTAAGCCACCATCTTAAGGGTTTTGCCTAAGTCGGATTCCTTCACGATATAGCTGTCGCTAACATCAGGCAACTCCACTTCGTCAAGATACCATTTAATAGAGTAGTTACCCGCTTCACTGCCTGTTATAACGGGAGTAGCGGTTTCGCCTGCAAGATACACCGGCTTGTCAAATGACAAATCAATGTCGGGGTAGTCTTCGTGGGTAAGTTTAGGGTCGCCGAAAATTATATGACAATGTGAACTATCACCTGCTGTATTAACAACACTTATTATAACGTTGCTGCCCGATTTAGCACGAACCTTGAAGGGATAGCCGGTCTTTACCTTTATATCGCCAGAATTATAAAGGGGTTTACTATCAACGGTTACTGTAACATAACAACCCTCTTTATAATATACCTCTTTGCCGGAATCGGGACCGGGCACATGGTAGCAAACACCTGCAACACCACTGATTGTGTTGTAGCCCTCAGGCATTTGGAAGCTCAGATTATGCGAAGTAACTCCGCCCGAAGCGTGGTAGCGGAAACCGTGCTCATAGTCGGTATACCCATTCTCGGTGCCATTGCCGATACGGACAACGCCCGCTGGGGTGTACCCATTTGTTACGGCACTATCGCACTGATTTTGAGTGTAGTTGTCCGGGGAGCTTATTTCTCCATTACCTTCCGCTATGAAATCTACCAGATATTTTTCTCCGGTCACAGCGCTGACATCCATCATTGAAAACAATGATGCAAGCAGAGTCAAGGTTAGAAAAATTGAAACTAATCTCTTCATAGTATTTCTCCTTTTTTGTTTTTTAGATACCATTCTGCTTTGATTATACAGTATATCGATGGTAAATGATATCTACTTTTTAACCAAAATTTAAAGGCGATATTTGACAAATAGGACAATTTAAAGCCGATTGTCGTGTTATCAGTGCAGTTTAGAGGTTTTGGGCATAAAAAAGCACCGATTGACATTCAATCGGTGCTTTAAAACAAATTCAGATTAGTCAGCAACGTAGGGAAGCAATGCAACGAAACGGGCACGCTTGATAGCTACGGTAAGCTCTCTCTGGTGAGCAGCGCAGGTGCCGGTTACACGGCGGGGAAGAATCTTTGCGCGTTCGGAAATGAACTTACGGAGACGAGCTACGTCTTTGTAATCTATAACTTCAACACGGTCTACGCAGAAGTGGCAAACCTTTTTACGGCTCTTTCTGCGGACGGGTCTATCCATCTTTTCCATGGTTACGAACCTCCTATATTAGTATTACACTCAATTTGTGAGATTAGAACGGCAGGTCGTCATCACCGGGGAGAGAGGAAAAATCCTCAGCGCCTGTGTTAGAGAACGACGGAGCCGGTGCAGGTGCACTCTCCTGGAATGCAGGAGTACCTGCGGAAGCATCTCTACGCTCTGCGAAATGAACATTGTTGGCTACAACCTCGAAAGCGGTTCTGTTGTTGCCGTCTTTGTCGGTGTAACGACGGGTCTGGATAGAGCCTTCAACAGCTACTAACTGACCTTTCTTGAACCATTTGGAAACGAATTCCGCTCTCTGACGCCATGCAACGATGTTGATGAAGTCGGTCTGTCTTTCCTCGCCGTTTTTATAAGCACGGTCAACAGCCAAAGAGAAGCTGGTTACAGGGATATTGGAGCCTGTGTATCTGAGTTCGGGGTCAGCAGTAAGTCTGCCCATTAAAATCGCGGTGTTAAGCATTATCTTGACACTTCCTTCTTTTTAAAATCATTGATTACTTCTTAACGATTAAGGTTCTTAATACGCCATCGGTAATCTTAGCAACACGGTACATTTCCTCGGGGAAAGCTTCGCCTGCCTCGAAGTTGTAGAGTACGTAGTGTGCTTCGCCCTCGTAGTTGATTTCATAAGCCAAGCGACGCTTGCCCCAAACATCAACGCTCTCGAGGGTACCGTTAGCCGCGATCAACTGCTCGAATTTCTCCTGCAGTGCGGTAGCGGCTTCCTCACCGTTTTTGAGTGTGAACACCATAACGGCCTCGTATTTGGTAGTCATCTAATTGCACCTCCTTCTGGACTATTGGCTATGGGATTTCCCACAGCAAGGACGCTAATTCTTTTTAACGCAAAGGTTATTATAACACAACCTTTTTCATAAGTCAAATACTTTTTTATTCTTCAGTTTCTGCTTCGGGGTCAACCGATGAGGTCTCTTCCGAGGATGCACCAACTCCCGACGAGGTTCCCTCCTCCGAAGCTGTATTAGACGAAACCGTTGCAGACTCGGTTTCACTCTCTGCAGATTCAACAGCACTTGTTTTGCTTGAACTTGATTCAGATGAGCTTGCATCAGACGAGCCTGCTGCCGATGAGTTCGAAACGACCGAAGATACAGGCTTCGTTGAAGTAGTGTTCGAAGCAGGCTTTTTAGAAGTGGTGTCCGAAGTCGAGCTTTGAGAGTTGTTAGTAGAAACCGTACTTGACGCAGGCTTTTTGTTTGAGCTTGTAACTGATGAGCTTTCAGCAGAAGAACCTGCTAACGACGAACCTCCTGCAGAGGAACCGACTCCAGAACTCGAAACCGAAGAGTTGTTTGCGACCGGCTTTGAAGCTGAATTGCTTGCGGTAGAATTTGAAGACGGATTGTTTACAGCCGGTTTTGAAGAAGGTTTATTTACGACAGGCTTTGAACTATCTGAACCTGAATTTTCGGATTCAGAACCGGTTATACTGTCTATAATCTGAGACTCGCTCAAGCCGGAACTGTCTGCCTGTGAGCTTACTGTGCTCTTGGGGTCTTCGCCCTTGCTCACATAAATGATAACGTCGCCTGTGATGGTCTGACCTTCTCTGGGGTTGGTTTTTATAACTCTTCCCTTTGCAACATCGGAACTATACTGTTCAATTATTGTGTAAGAAACATCCTTGCGCTGGAAGTAGTTAGTAGCATCACTCTCAAGTCGTCCTCTGAGGGAAGGCATGGTGGGAGGTTCACCTCGGCTTACAGTAAGAACTAAGGTCTCTGTATTCTTGATGGTGGTGCCTTTAGGAATTGACTGTTTTATAATTATTCCTTCATCATAGACTTCGGAATAAACCTCTTCCACCTCGAACTGATATGCACTGTAATCTTCATTGACTTGAACATCATCGTTATAGTTTTTGCCCACAAAGTTTTCAACTATTATCTCTTCTATTTCTTTATAGTAGGAAATCTTAACTTTGGATTCAACGCTGACCTTAGTACCGCCTGCAGGCTCCATATTAAAGACTATTTCCTCGTCTTCGCCCAGCTTAGTCACGCCTACTTCAACGATATTTTTAGAAATAAATCCCATTTCAAGAAGCTTGATTTTTGCATCCTTATAGTTTGTTTCCTTCTCAACAAAATCAGGAAGGGTTACCTCTTCTTTTCCAAGGCTGACATATACCTTCAAGTAGTCCTTTTCCCTGAGTTTAGAATCTTTTTTAGTGTCCTGTTTGAATATTTCGCCACGTTTATATTTGTCGTTGTATTCCTTTGCTACAACCTCAATTTTTATATCCTTGAAGCCCTCTTCTTCATAGTATTCCAAGACTTCGGCACAGGTCATACCCCTACAGTCTATTGCTTTGGCTATTTCGTCCTCGTCGTCAAGAATAACCTTGCTGCTGGTGGGTACATCAATATCGGTATTGCCGGTTGATTCTCCGGGAAGGAAAATATTCTTAAAGCTGGGGATGGTAAAGGTTGCGATTAAAAGCAACAACAAAGTACCTGCTGCAGCAATTATAAGCACACCGTACTTCTTAAAGAAAGGATTACCCTTGACAGCAGTTTCTTCTTTGTTTGAAACAGTGGCAGTGGTTTCTGCCATAAGACCTTCTTTCAAAAGCTCAACCGACTTTGTGCGACTTTCGGGCATAATCTGCAAAGCGTTCGCAAGAGCAGAAAGCACAGACTTAGGAAGCTCCTCGGCAAGCCTTGCGGGAACAGTCATATTATCCTGAGAAACACGTTCGGTAGCTTCCGGGGGAGGGTTGCCTACAATGGTGCGGAAAATGGTTGCGGCAAGTCCGTAAACGTCGGTCCAAGGACCTGACTTGGCATCAAAACCATACTGCTCAATAGCGGCGAAGCCGGGGAAAAGTCTGGCGGAAATATCGCTTCTGGCGGTTCTTGCAGAGGCAATACAAAAGCCTGTTATACGAATTCTGCCGTCACGACCTACAAGAAGGGTTTCGGGGCTGATTCCTCTGTGGATAATATTAGCCTCGTGAAGCTGATTTATAACATTGAACAAAGGAGCAAAAAGGCTTCTCGCCTGCTCCCAGGTAAGCTGTCCGCCGTTGCGAAGCAAAAACTCACGCAGGGTGATGCCCGATACGTTTTCGGTTACGAAGTAAGCGGTGTTTCCCGCTTCAAATATATCAGTTACCTCCAGCAGATGTCCGTTACCGTTAAAAGAGGAGAGGGACCTCGCCAGTTCAAGAAAACAAATAAGTGCTTCATTAAAGCTGAAGGAGTCTTCCTTGTTTATTACGACGGTTCCGTCAGGAGCTCTTTCGCAAAGTCCTGCAGGGAAGAACTCTCTGATTCTTACGCTCTCACCGGTTTCGGTGTTCATACCGATATAAGTAATACCCTCACCGCCTGAATCAAGCACTCTACCTATAACATATTTTCCAAGCATTGCACGTACGGGGAGACCGACACCATTGTCAGCTGACATATTATCAAACCCACAAGATGGGCATATCTGATTCTCGCCAACCTGGTTCATGCAACCCATACAAAGTCCTTTTGTAAAGTCCATATTCGCACGCTTCCTTTCGTATTTTCAAACTGGTTAACTGCTAAAAAATTAATTCCATTAGTTTATTATACCATAACTGTCAAGTACCTGCATTCATTTCGTCTAACGTCAGGCGATAGCTATCGAGAAATTCTGCCACAAATATATTAGCTTCCTCACAATTTAATTCCTTGATTGCCGCGGCACAGCTTTTTTCCGCAACGCGGAATTCGTCGTTGCCCATTCTGCCTTCTTCGATACATTTTATAAGGGCGGATATTTTATCTGCCGCACGTACTATGAGCAAAAGTTCCTTATCCTTTTCACCGTAAATTTCCGCATATCTTCCCTTTAAATCTTCGGGGAGCAGGTCCAAAAGACTTTCTGCAGCTGCGTTTTCAATTTCCTTGTATACCGACTTAATCTGCTCATTTTTATATTTAATGGGAGTCGGCAGGTCACCTGTTATGATTTCGGTGGTATCGTGAAACATAGAAAGCACCGCCGCACGGTCGGCATCAAGCTTACCGCCAAGACGGATGTTGTTTATTACACAAAGGGCATGGGCGATAAATGCCGTTTCCAGAGAATGCTCCGAAAGGTTTTCCTCTCTTACGTTTCTCATAAGTCCCCAACGGGCGATATGCTTCATTCGGGACAGCATAGCAAAATAATGATACATAATTTAACCCCTTTCACTATTGAATATTATAACAAAAACTGATATAATATCAATATGTAATTTTTTAGAAGTACTTTTTGGAAGGATTTGAATTACCTTTATGATACCTACCACCCTGCAAAAATCTCGTAAGCCCCTGCACTGGCAAACCTTTCTTTTAGGTTTGCTGACGGCAGCCGCCTTCTTTGTTCCTTATATCATTTTAGGCGAAGGGTATTTTCTTTTTTACGGTGACTTCAACGTACAGCAGGTTCCCTTCTATCAGCTTTGCCACGATGCTATACGCTCGGGAGAAATCGGTTGGAACTGGGGCACCGACCTTGGCGTAAACTTCATTGGGTCCTACACCTTTTATCTCTTAGGCAGTCCCTTTTTCTGGTTGACTCTGCCCTTCCCCAACAGCTTTCTGCCCTATCTTATGGGTCCTCTGCTTATCCTAAAATTCGCAACCGCGTCCATGACGGCCTATTTCTATTTGAGAAGATTCGTCCGCAATCCCGAAAGTGCTATGTTGGGCGGTATTCTCTATGCCTTCTCGGGCTTTTCGGTATACAATATTTTCTTCAACCATTTCCACGAAGCAATCGTTGTTTTCCCTCTGCTACTTTTGGCTATGGAAATGCACATAGTTGACAAACGACGCGGTGTGTTCGGTGCTATGGTTTTCATCTGTGCCGTCACCAACTATTTCTTCTTTTTCGGAATGGTTATATTCTCAGTGATTTACTGGATCATCCGCGTGTCACATTGCTGTTTCAAGCAAAGCCTTAAAAACTTTTTGCTTATGGTATTCGAGGCGGTTATCGGACTGCTTATGTCAATGGCAATTCTTCTGCCGACGATTTTCGCCGTTCTGCAAAACAGCCGTATTTCAAGCGTAAGTTTGGGTTATAATTCCTGGCTTTACGGCAGGGTGCAGATATATGCAAATATCCTGCAAATTTTCTTCTTCCCGCCTGACATTCCCGCCCGTCCCGTATTCTTCCCCGATGCGGATATAAAGTGGTCATCCATGGGTGCCTGGCTACCGCTTTTCAGTATGGTTGGTGTCTTTGCGTTTATGGGCAAAAATAAGAAAGGTTGGATAAGCAGACTTCTTAAAACCTGTCTTGTAATGGCTTTAGTGCCCATTCTCAACTCCTCCTTCTATATGTTCAACAGTGCCTATTATGCACGCTGGTTCTATATGCCCATTCTTATAATCTCTCTCGCTACGGTTATGGCTATTGAGGACAACAATATCTGCTGGAAAGCCTCTTATAAATGGGTGTTTTCCATCACCGCTATTGCAAGCCTTATAATTGGCTTCTGGCCTGCAGGCAAGAACAGTGACGGCTCTATAACCCACCTTGGAATCTACACCTACGAGGAGAACTCCACCACTTATATTATCCGCTATTGGACCGCCTGCGGAATTGCTTTGGTATCGCTGATTCTTTTGGGCATACTTCTCTACAAATATCGCAAATACCACAGCATCTTCATCCGCAACTCTTTAGCGGCGGTGTGTGTTATATCGGTTGTCTATTCCGCCGTGTTTATCGGTTGCGGCAAGACCCACTCATACGATATAAAGAACGAGGTTATCCCCGACCTGATCGAGGGTAAGGTTGACCTTGAAGGCGACCCCGATACCTTCAGAATCGACTGCTACGAATGTATGGACAACACGGCGATGTTTATGGGTTATTCGGGAATCAACGCCTTTCATTCAATAGTTCCCGGTTCGGTAATGGAGTTCTACGAGTATGTAGGAGAAGAACGCTCTGTGGCAAGCCGCCCGAAAACCGACAACTATGCCCTTCGTTCCCTGCTCTCGGTTAAGTATCTCTTAAGCCGCGAAAATGGGGAAAGCTTCGTGGACGAAGAAGGTCTTACTCTGATGCCCTATTGGGATTTTGTTAAGAACGAAAATGATTTCAATATATACGTAAATCAATATTATCTCCCCTTCGGCTTCACCTACGACAAATATATATCCCGCGAAAACTGTGACAGCATAGAAGAAGACCAACGTGCGGAAATAATGTTAAAATCCATCGTTCTTGACAAGGACCAAATTGAAAAATATGCGAAAAAATTGGAACTCACCGATATAACCAAAACGAGCTATTTTATTGACGAAATTGCCTTTGAGGACGATGTTAAGCTAAGAAAGGAATCCGCTTCTTACAAGTTCCAAAGAAACAAGAACGGCTTCACATCTAAGATAAACCTTCCAAAGGAAAACCTTGTATTCTTCTCAGTGCCTTACGAAAAGGGCTGGAAGGCTTATGTAAACGGTTCCCCTGTAGAAATTGAGAAGGTGAACGTCGGCTTTATGGCGGTGCTTGCCCCCGAAGGTGACGCAACCATAGAATTCGTATACACCACCCCCGGACTTATTCTCGGTGTTATCATCAGCATTTTTGCCGCAGTTGTATTCGCACTGTATTTGTTGATAGTCAAAAAATACCGCAAGCTGCATCCCGTAAGATATGAGGGCGAATGGCCCGAAGGAGAGGCACTCTGCGAATATTGGGAAGCCAACCCCGAACCTCTCCCTCCTGCTCCCCAGCCCGAAAGCGAGGAAACCGAGGAGGCTTTAGAGGAGTTTTCCCCCGACGATATGGTGATAGACTTAGAGGCCTTGCACAAGTTTATAGACGAATCCGAGGAGGAATAGCAATGCCGAGATTTTTTAAAGAATATTTCAAGGACTCCCCCGTCATAGAGGGTGATGACGCCCGACACATCTCCCGCTCTCTCAGAATGAGGATAGGCGAAAGCCTCACGGTCTGCGACACTATGGGCACCGACTATATCTGCGAAATTGCCGCAATAGAAGAAGGGCTTGTCAGACTCAACATTTTAGAGGAAAACGAAAACCGCACCGAGCCATCGGTCAGGGTAACCTTGTTCCAGTGCAACCCGAAGGGCGATAAGTTAGATACAGTGGTGCAAAAGGCGGTGGAACTGGGAGTCGCGGAAATCGTTCCCGTTATTTCTGAGCACTGCGTTTCCCGACCCGACAGCAAAGCCGCCGACAAAAAACGCGAGCGTATGGCAAGAATTGCCGACGAAGCAGCAAAGCAATCCGGCAGAGGTACACTACCTTCAATCGGAGAATTCATCAGCTTTAAGACCTGCTGCGAAAGGCTTCAAAACTTCGACAAAAGTATTTTGTTTTACGAGCTTGGCGGCAAACCCATTGCCGAAATCGTAAATAAGGATACCGAAAGCATAGCCGTTGTGATAGGTCCCGAGGGCGGTTTCTCAAAGGACGAAGTCGATTTGGCACTAACCAACGGTGCCGAGGTGGCAACCCTTGGTCCCCGTATACTTCGCACCGAAACTGCACCCTTGGCGGCACTCACAGCCATTATGCTTTTAACCGACAATATGAACTAATAAAATCAATCCAAAAGGAGATATAATTATGTCAGCAAAACAATTAAGAACACCCGCCGCAGGCGACACCGTTGCAACCATGCACACCAACCACGGAGACATTAAGATTCTTATGCTCCCCGAGTTTGCCCCCAAGGCCGCCGAAAACTTCATTACCCACGCAAAAAACGGCTATTATAACGGTCTCATTTTCCACAGAGTTATCAATGATTTTATGATTCAGGGCGGCGACCCCACAGGCACAGGCTGTGGCGGTGAATCCATCTGGGGAAACAGCTTCCCCGACGAATTCCACCCCGAGGCTCACAACCTCCGCGGCTCTCTTTCTATGGCTAATTCAGGTCCCAATACCAACGGCAGTCAGTTCTTTATTGTTCAGGCTAAGTCCGTCCCCGCACAAATGCTGGGTCAGATGAATGGGATGCCCGACTCCTTCCCCGCGGATATAGTAGAGGCTTACGCCGAAATGGGCGGTACTCCCTGGCTTGACTTCCGTCACACCGTTTTCGGTCAGGTGTTTGAGGGAATGGAGGTCGTTGACGAAATCGCCGCAGTAACTGTCGGCGGTGCAGATAAGCCCCTCCAGGACGTTGTTATAGAGGGCATTGACGTTGAAACGTTATAAGGATATATATGAAGTCGCCTATGAAATATTAGGCGACTTAACCCCACTTGCAACCGATTGCGGCAAGCTTTGTGGTGCCGCCTGCTGCAAGGGAGACAGCACCACGGGTATGCGGCTTTTCCCTAACGAGGAAACCACCCTGCCTGTGATAAACGGAGATGGTGTACGGCTTTGTGTCTGCGACGGAAGCTGCGACCGAAACACACGACCTCTCTCTTGCAGAATATTTCCTCTTTTCCCCGTGGTATTGGATAACGGCAGAATCTCTGCCGAAATCGACACCCGTGCCCTGCGGCTTTGCCCCTTGGCGGAAAATGCCGAAAGGATTAAATTCGATAAGGATTTTATCTCTGCCGTAAGGCGGGTCGGCAGGCTTTTATACCGCGACGAAAAATGCCGTGAATTTATAACCGAAACCTCCGCCGAAATAAAGCAATACGGCAAGCTTTACGGGAAAGCACAAACTCTTTCTAAGAGAAGGTTTTAAGCCGCTTTCTCACACATAGTTCAAACCGTAAATTATTTATATTAATTGGAAATTCAAAAGCACAGCTCATCAACTTGAATTCACCATAGATTCAAGCTTTTTTGAAGCTGTGCTTTTTTTACTGTGTTTTTTCATTTATATTTTTCGATTGACTTTTGCTAGTCGGCTTGAATTTGGCAAAAGATGTGTTAAAATATATATGTATACATATATTCATTTAAGGAGAGTGTAACAAATGAAAACAACAAAACGTATTTTGGCCGTTGCTCTGAGCTTTGTAATGGCATTTGGTTGCTTCTCTGTTGTACCGACTATCGCTACTGCAGATGTTAACAGCAACCTTACCGTTATAGAGCCTGTCTTAGCAGAGGGCAAAACCAACACCGAGTCGGGATATACCTGGGCTCAAAAAGCCGAAAAGCTTTATGCAGGTGCGTCTCTTGCAGGAACCACCCTGCAGGTGGACAATATCTACGACAGTACCCTCAAAGCACTTGGAGAAAACAATCTTATCACAAGTGTCGTTGGTACGGGTTCCCTCGGCGGCACCAAGACCTATGACCTCGCGAAGGTTACCGACGGTGACATTTACGACAGAACCGGTAGTGATACTGCTGACTACACAACAGGATTCACCTTCCCCTCTCGTACTGCAGAACCTTTGGGCCGCAATCGTTTCGGCACCGACACCTACGACGCCACCATCACCGTTACCTTGGATGGTTACAAAGAAATCGACACCATTTATGCCTTTGCTCACCCCGGCACAAATATTGCCTGGAGTACATACAAAATCTATGTGAGCGATAGCCAAGCCGACCTCTACGACGATGCCAACGAGGTAGCTTACTTTGACTATTACGAAGCATATAAGAACACCGCCACCATTGCCTGGTCCCTTAACGGAACCCACGGCGGCAGC
>JAZNQM010000171.1:0-3083 GCA_045590175.1 Acutalibacteraceae bacterium
CAACTCAACCCCAGACTCAGGGTGCATCTAACCAAAGAGCGATGATGCAGCTGCACAGCACCGATGCTCCAATTTGGATAATGGACGAGGCAGGCATTGAAACCTTTGTTGACGACCCCGAAATGGATTTATTCTTAAAAGAAGACGGCAAACCTGTCAAAATCAAGGCATCGAGTTTAAAGGCATCTAAAACTCTCTCCTATTTAGTTGAGGACAGTGGCAGAGAATATTATATCTACTTCAGAAAAGACATAGACAACGAAGCAGGGAAAATGGCAAAGGATATAGTTGACACGCTTATAGAAAAAAGTGCCACTAAATAATTGCGGCGATTGCCAAGGTTTCACGAAGCTTTTTATAGATTGGCAATATATCGCTTTGTGGCAAAGGGTTGATTCCCCTGCCACATTCGAAGGTAAATCCCGGGCGGTGGAAGGTTTTGCAAAACCAATCCTTAAAGCCGCCGCAGGATGAAAGATAATCGGGGCGACTTAAGGTGTATCCCGAGGTCATAGCGAAGATTTCTGCCATTCGTTTTTCGTCGATGTTTTTGTTCCTATAACCGTAGTAAATCTCCTCACCCTGAGTATGAAGTGCAACAACGTGCCGAGGATTTATAAGTCGGCAGAGGGTACAAAGTGCCACGGTTTCTGGTTCACTGCAGGGATATTCGCCGCCGTATTTTCCCACCGATGGAGAAGTTATTCCGTAAGATGCTTCAATTACTTTCAGCTTTTCCCAATCGGCATCGAAGTTGTGATTTATATCAACTCCCCTGCCGTTCGCCTTCCAAAGACGGAAGTTCCCACCACAAAGTTCGGTAATCTTTGGGTCTTCGGTACCTTTTAGGGCTATCTCACAGCCGTCGGGATTGAGCATCGGAACGAAATAAAGGCTACGGGTAGCTAAGGCTCTATTCATATTTATCCCGCAAAAATCCGACCCCAAGGAAATATGATGGCACATATCCTCAATGAACCTTAAAAGCACCGAGGTTGTTATATATTCATTCCCGTGCACCGAAGCGGCGTAGAGCATCGACTCTCGGGAGTCGCCAATCTTCAAGCAGTAAATTTTTCTACCACCGACGCTGACTCCTATGGGGAGCTTTGTCAGAAAGCTCCCGTATCTATCCAAAAGCCGGGATATTACGTCTTTGGTTTCAGCGTATCCGTAAAACCTATAATCGGTTATCGTTTCCATTAAAATCACCCATTTAATAATATTAAAAAGGAAGTATTAAAATGAATTTAGAAGAAAAGAAACTTCGTGAGGAATACGTATTTAAGGGTAAAATCATTAAGGTTCGTGTTGACGATGCAGAAGTACCCGACGGAACCGTTCACAAGCGAGAGGTTGTTGAGCACAACGGCGGAGTCTGTGTTGTTCCCGTTACCGACAAGGGCGAGGTAATAACAGTTAAGCAGTTCAGATACCCCTATATGGAGGTTGTTAAGGAAATCCCCGCAGGCAAGCGGGACGGCAACGAGGAGCCCTTAAAGTGCGGAATCCGAGAGCTAAAGGAAGAAACAGGTTGCACCGCCGAAAGATTTGAGTTTTTGGGTGAGCTGTATCCCAGCCCGGGCTACTGCGGAGAGATAATCTATATGTACGCCGCCTTCGGCCTCAGCTACGGTGACACCGATCCCGACGAAGACGAGTTTCTGCTTGTTGAAAAAACACCTATTGAGGATTTGGTTAAAGAAATAATGAAGGGCGAAATCAAGGACGCCAAAACCCAGGCGGCGATTATGAAAACATATTATTTAATCAACAACTGAAAACGGATATAAAACAAACATAATAGCCTCACTATGAACAGGATTTATATTACTAACTAACCCACCGAAAATTCGGTGGGTTTTTGCATTTTAGTATAAAATTCAAGATAGATGTTCTGTGGTCAAAATAATAGAAAACCAACCGCCGACTTTAGCTTTGTCAGCGGTTTGAAATCTAACCTTTGAGTTGGGACTTAATATTACGGAATTGATTCATATGCAGGCGATGGAATTGTGTACATTATCTCATCATCGCCGTTTACCACGCTCACCGGAGCACGGTATATATTCGACATAAACTCTTCGAAAAATCTACCGCCTTCAACGGGATTTCCAATGAGGATATGACACGGATTCACTTTGTTAATATGTACACCTAAACTTTGTGCTACATTATCGCTATAAATTATATCAATACTACAATCCGTTTTCTTAGATAAAGCATTAAGAGTCTTAAGTGCATCGCTCTTTTCTTTTGCTGAATCATCTTTATTCAGCACAGTCACAACATACAATTCTCTGTTAATGCGTTGGGAAAGTTCTTTGCCACTGTTAATCAAACGCTCACAGTTAAGTTGTGCCGTAACACAAACCAATACAGGACCAAGATTCTTCATTTGGAATTACCTCCTACAATTAATATAGCACAAATTTTGGAAGTATTTATAGAAATTTTATTAACTGATTTTAAATATTAATATCGAAAGTGCTTGAATTTTTGTCAAAAAATGTTATAATTAGGTAAAATGCAGAAAGGGAGGTCGTTTCTTGAAGGATACAGGTATTTACCGTGCAGTTGACGAATTCGGCAGATTTGTCATCCCAAAAGAACTGCGTAGGCTAATAGAAATAGAAGACGATAAAGATTCAGCAGACCTCTACTTAAAGGGTGAAAAACTATACTGCACGAAGCATACTAATCGTAAAAGTGATCTTTACATATCCCGCAAGATTGACCGTTTGGGAAGAATTGTCATTCCAAAAGGAATTTTAAAGACGCTTAACTTCGACATAGATTCCGACAGATTTCACATATTCACCGAAGGCGATAACGTGGTTTTAGTAAGGCAACCTTACGGATGTGTCTTCTGCGGAAACACAGAAAACACCATAAGTTTTTCGGGTAGATTAGTTTGTAGCGAATGTTTAGAAAAATTAAAAAAACACTGATTCGCAAACCAAAAGCTATCGGGTTCAGTCCGATAGCTTTTTTGATTTCCTCAATAAAAACTTATTAAAATTAATTAATACTTATTCCTCTTTTTTAGATGGAACCACTGCAATCGACAAGTCGAGAAGCTG